>CAJUOS010000019.1 GCA_910588075.1 uncultured Erysipelotrichaceae bacterium
CTTAATATTTTATAGCGTTTTTTTCTAAAGCGCTCGATTATTTAGAGCACCAATTATAATAGAATTCAATCTTCCTTTTTATTCATAACTTTAAATTAAATATTTTCAATTTTTATGTTTCTTTTTTTGTTTTTTGACATGATTCTCTTTCAATTAAATAACATGGTAATTGAATACGCATTGGATTAAGAGAATCATTTTTTAAATGTGAGTAATACAATAATTGTGCACCTAATTCTCCCATTTCATAAGCTGGAGCATAAACAGTTGTTAATGGTGGAGATGTAAAATTAGTTGATTCGATATTATCAAATCCAATAATTGAAATATCATCAGGAACTTTAATGTTGTTGTCAAAAAGAGCACGTAAAGCACCTATAGCAATAGGATCACTTGCTGCAAAGATAGCTTCAGGTAAATCTTGAGACTGAATCATTTCTGTCATCATTTGATATCCAGATTCACTAGTAAATTTATCTTCCATAATATATTTTTGATAATCCATTTGATATTTTTGACAATATTTTTCAAAAGAACCTCGACGTGTATCAAAATAGAGTTGATTATCATCATCATGTTCAATACCACCTAAAAATCCAACTTTCTTATAACCTAGCATATGAAAATAGTCTATGACTTGTTTAACTGCGTTATCAAAGTCTAAAACTATACATACCTCACTACAAGGACTTATCAAATCCATATCTAATAGAATAATCTTTTCACATAATGCTTTTAATTTGTGAATGTATTCAATACTGAATTTTCCTAAGCAAATAATTCCACTTACATCATGAAGGGATTGGTAAATATTAATATCATTTGAAAAAATACGTCTGACAGCAATTTGATGAGATTTTAAAAAACTTTCCACACCTTGCCTTAAAGTAAGATAATAAGGATCGCTTAATTCTTCGTCAATTGAATACCATTGTACAATAGCAAAAGTCACTTTTGTAGTTTTTTTAGGTTTGACAATATATTGCAATTGTTTAGCTGCTTGTAAAACAGCTTTTTTTGTGTCTTCAGTAACACTTAATGACGCATCATTATTTAAAATACGTGAAGCAGTTGCTATAGACACATTAGCTAATTGAGCTACATCTTTTAATTTTGCCATTTATGTTTTCTCCTATATAATGTATAAACAAAATGATATCACAAATTCAAAAAAAAAACTACATTTTTAGATGAAAAAGCATTGATAAAAACAAAATAAAAACACAGTAAAATAACAAATAAAAAAATATAATATTTTTAGTAAAATATATTGATTTTTTAATAAAAATAATTATAATAGGTTTTGAAAGTATAAAGGATTATTGTGGAGGCATAAGATGGGAAAATTAAAAAAATTTTTATTTGGGACTTTAATAGGAACTGTGATTATTGGGGCATCACCTTCATATGTTTATGCAAGTGAAGTCATCAATGCAAAAGTTGAAGCACGTTATAGTTCTAATCGTATTTCTTGGAACAAGGTTGGTAATCATGACAGATATAATGTTTATAGAGTTGGTGATGATGATACAAAACTTTCTCTTATAGCAACAGTAGATGGATTGGAATATATTGATAATGATTCAGGGGTTAATACTCAAGAACGATATGTTATTAAATGTACAAATGATGAAAGTATTCAATCGTCTGTTGTGAAAGATTCATATAAAACAGGAATTGAGGCAGTGCAAGGACATGCGACTGCAGAGGTTAATAACTTTCATGTTTCTTTATTAGGTGGAAATGAAAAATTTGATGGGACAAAAGTTTTAAGTTTTTCACAGAATATAAATCGTTTACAAGAAATAAAGCAAGGAACAGTTTTGATTTCTTTTAGACCAGATAAAGAAAAGATAGTTAATAATAGAGAAATATTATTAAATGTTAAAGATAGAAATGCTGTAACACCTAGTGATAACTATTTGACTGGTTCACCTAATCCAGCCAATTGTATTAGCTTTATGCAGGGAGATACAAATGTATTAAGGTATGATATTGGTAGTAATTTAGTTCGTTATAATGTCGGAAATGCAGTAGCAGAAGATGGTTGGACGACTTATGGATTAACTGCATATACTGAGGGAACAACTTCTTATTTTAAAAATAGAGTTAATGGAAAACAAGAAAGCAATTATAATCACTCAGGAAATTATTTACACAACTTCTTAAATAATAGTGCAATTACAAATTTAAACTTTTTAACAATTGGTGGAGCTATTAATAATGGAGTTAATAAGGCAGGATTTAAAGGTGAAATTGCTTATGTAACAATCACAGATGAAGTTATGTCTGAAAGTGAAGTAGAGGCTTATACAGTAGCTGTAACAAATAAATTAAATAAAATGGATATTTCATTAGGATCACAAATATCTAATATGTTTAATGATGATGTAGATAATACATGGTTATTTGTTGGAGGCGAAGAAGTTCAAGGAAGCTATAATCAGGTTCAGGGAATGAGAAATTATGTAAGCCATTTTGAAGAATATATAAGATGGACACAAAGTAGTAATACGACTGCTGGAAAACAACGTTTTGTTATGAATGCAGGAAAAAAAGGTCAAACATTAAATGATATTATTAATAAATTTGATTCATATAAAAATGAATTTAATCCTAAAGCTATGGCTTATATGATTGGAAAAGAAGATTATAGTCAAGATGATGTCAATCGCTTTAAAGAAGAATTAAGAGAATTTATCACATTGTCTTTAGAATTAAGAAATCAGCAAGGATTTGCTGTTATTCAAAAACCGCATACTATTGGTAATGTTGATACTGATGCAATTATTGAAAAGTATTGTGGAGTAGTTGATGAGGTTGTAGAGGAATTTACAAATGCAAATAATGATCAAAGAATTGTTGTTGTAGAACATGATGTAACAGATGAATCATTAAAAGATGGTATGTTAAATCAAAAGGGGCATTATAATATAGGCCAACAATTAAGTGAGGCAACAATAAAAACAACAAGTCATTTTCCTTGTACAGTAGGGGTTAACTTTAATCTTAAAAATATGAATAAAGTGGAAGAGTATGTTCAAGATATTAAACCAATTATTCAGAGTACTGATAATTCTTTAGAGGTTGAAATACCAACATATAAGGATATACAAGAGTGGTCATATGTTTTGACTTTAGATGATAAAACTATAACTGATATAGTAGGAAATGAATTTGTTATTTCTCCATTAGAAAAAGGATCAAAATATAGTATCAAGATTCAATCAAAAGATGGAAAAGTACAAATAAGAACAATGAGTGGTGTAGTTGGAGAGGGTCAAAATGCAAGTGTGAAAACACAATCATTAGACTCATTACAAGAACAATTAAAGAACAAGATGGATAGTGATGATTCATTAACATGGTTATTCATGGGAGATTCTATTACTCATGGGTCTGCATATTCATTGGGTCAAGATACAATTGCTCAATCTTTTGAAAAATATTTGAGAGATGATTTGAAAAGAACAAATGACATTGTTGTTAATACAGCAGTTTCAGGAGCAACAATTGATGTTAGTGGTAGCTCAACATTGGCAACTATCAATGAAAGATTAAATAGTTATAGTCCTGATATTGTTTCTATTATGTTAGGTACAAATGATTCAACAGCACTATCAGTTGAACAATATAGAGCTCAATTACAAACACTTATAAATAAGGCAAAAGCAAAAACTGATATTGTTGTTTTAAGATCACCATTACCTACACAATGGGATAGAGATGCAAGATGTAGAGAATATACACAAGTTATGAAAGAAGTAGCTAGTGAAATGGATTGTATTTTTATAGATCAATATACACCATTCCATAATGTTGTTGGTAAATATCCATATATGTATCAAGATCAATACTTTGTTTATGGAGATAATTGTGTATTTGGACAAGGTAAAGCACTTCATCCAGGTGCTAATGGACATTTAATGATGACAAAGCAATTTATTGAAGGAATTGGAATTTTGGATGAAGATACATTTATACCTAATCTATTCATAAAAATGCCATTTAGTGATAGAGAGGATACAACAACAAATTTAACTTTTGGTAAAACATTAAATTCTATATCATTTGATACAGAACAATTAAGTGGAGTAAAAGATATAAAATTAACAGTTCAAGCAGGTACAAAGAAATATGAAGTGAGTGGAGATAGTGGTATCTTAAAGTTAGAAAATTTACCATCTCATCAAGTGTATAAAGTTTCTGTATCTGGATGTAGTACATCACAACCACAATTAATTTCTTATACAGCACAAAATATAGAATTAGTTGATAAAACAGAACTAAATAATCTTATTCAAAAATATGATGAAAAAGACTTGAGTATTTATACAGATAATTCAAAAAATGTATTTGAAAAAGCGCTGAATGATGCAAAAGATATAAATGTAAAATTAGATTCAACTATAAAAGAAGTTGATGAAGCACTTGCTTCTTTAAAAGATGCTATAGAGCAATTAACAGTAGCAACATCAATGGAAGTAGAGCTTCAAGATAATATATCTATAAATGATCTAGATGAATTGAAAGCCATTATTAATGAAAATGATGAAGTTCAAAAAATAATTGAGGATGCTTCACAACAAGGGCAAAAAATTATGTTGAAAGTTTCTTTAATTGAAAAACAAGAAGAAGTTGATTTGGATTTATCTAATGAAAATGAAAAAGCTTTTGGACTTTATAATTTACAAGCATTATTAATGATTAACGATAAACAGGCTTATGATTTGAAAGATTTAAATATGCCATTCCATGTAGAAATAGATATTCCTAGTGAATTATTAGATGAAGAAGTTGAATCATTCTACTTAGTAGGTGGTATAGATGGAAAATATCAAAAAGTTGATTTTGAAAGAAATGAAGATAGTATTACTTTTAATGGAAAAATAGGTGATCAATATATCTTTGTATATGAAGAAAAAGTTGATGAGGTTGAAAAACCATCAGAAGATGATAAAAAACCTAGTCTTCCATCTGAGGATGAAGAAAAGCCAACACCTCCATCGGATGATGAAAATAAACCAAGCCAGCCAACTCCTCCAACAGATGATAATAAGAAGCCTGATATAACAATTAAAGATGATAATTCAGATTCAGTTGAATCAGATGTTCTAGGAAGTGAAATTGATAATGATAAAACTGAGCAAAAAACAGAAGGTATTAAACAAAATAATAAAGTACAAACTGGAGATCAATATGAACCATTATTATATGGGGTTATGTTGGCAGTATCATTAGCAGTACCATTTATTTTAAAAAAAAGAAAGGGGATAAACAATGAAAAAGAGTCGAATAATTAAACTTTTATTGGTATTTATGTTATCGCTATCAATTATAGCAGGAGGAACAACTCATTCTTCTGCTGAAGAAGCGGTGTTAGAACCAGCAATCCAAGTAGAAAACAAAAAATTGGATAAGACGCTTAGTACAGCAAGAGCAAATAGTCAAGAGTTAAATACACCAGAGAATTTAGCTAAAATCAAAACTGCTATGAAATCTGGAAGTATTACTTTTAGATTTAAGTTCAATGTTGTTGTTGACAGAGATAATACAGCAGTTGCAAGAGTTAATGGACTTTTAGGAGCTTCAAATAATACAACTGCAAATCAATATGCTGTTTTATATGTTTCGAGAAATGTTAATGGTCAAGAGACTATTGGATTTGAGAAGAGATCAGCAGCAGGTAGTGCAGGAGTTCATGCTTACAATGTTGCATTGAAGCCAGGAACACTTAACAATACAAACTGGCATACATTAACTTATACATTTAAAGAAATTGATAATTCAAAATCTAAAGCAACAGTTTATTTAGATGGTGATGTTATAGATACAGCAGATATCACATATAATTTCTTTAATACAATAAAAAATAATTTAAACAGTGTAACTTTAGGAGGAGTAGATATTGGGACTGCCCTAAAGTATGATGTTGATGGATCAATGGATATGGTTCAAATTCATAATGAAGTTCTTGAAGAAAGTCAAGTTAAAGTTTTACACCAATCAACTGATGTTATAGAACTTCCTGAAATGACAAATTTATGGCAAAAAGGAACATTGATTAATTCAGGAGAAGAAGGAGATGATCCTAATGGTGTGGCAGTTAGTATGTATAGAATTCCTTCTATTGTAAAAACAGATAGTGGAAAACTTATTGCTGCAGCAGATGCAAGAAAATATCATTACAATGACTGGGGAGATATAGCGACAGTTGTAAGAACAAGTGATGATGATGGAAAAACTTGGAATGAAAATAATGTTGTTATAGATATGCCTACAAATAGTAATTTTGATAAGAGTAGAGATTTTATTGAAGATGGATATTATCCAAATTCTAGACGCACTCAATCAGCAGTTGCTATAGATCCTGTTCTTTTACATGCTGATGGAACAACATATTTATTTGTTGATATTTGTCCAGAGTCAAATGGAGCTATAGATGCAACTTCAACAAGCGCATATGAAAAGATTAAAGGAAAATGGTATTTAAATCTTTATGATAGACAAAATAACCGATATACAGTTAAAGAAAATGGTGTTGTTTATGATGGAAGAGGAAATAGAACTGATTATGTTGTACAAGGATATAATGCAGAAACATTAACAAGTACAAGTAATGGAGAGTTATTGAAGAAAGGTGTTAATGTTGGAAATATTTATTTAAATGGTTCAGGAACAAAAAGTGGAGAATTACATGTTTTAAAAACTGGTTTTGTTTGGATGTTTACAAGCACAGATGATGGGGAAACATGGGATCAACCAAGAGATTTAACACCATATATTAAAGAAGATTATATGAAATTTGTGGGAACAGGGCCTGGTGCTGGTATTAAAGCTAAAAAGGCTGATGGTTCAACTCGTTTAATCTTCCCAATTTATTACACAACAAATGGAGTTGGAACAAATTTAGGTAGTCAAAGTTCAGCAAACATTTATAGTGATGATGGTGGAAAAACTTGGATAAGAGGAGAATCTCCTAATGATGGAAGAATTGTTAATCAAGGAACTGATGAAGAAAGAACAATTACATCACAAACTTTAAATAGTCAAAAAGGTGATTCTGCATATGAATTAACTGAAAGTCAAATTTTACAATTAGAAGATGGTAGATTAGTTCAATTTATGAGAAATACTTCTTATATTGATACTAAGAGAGATTATGGTGTTGTTCAATATTCTATTAGTGAGGATTGTGGAGAAACTTGGGGACAAGTTTATGATACTGATATTCGTGAACCATATTGTCAATTATCAGCAATTACAGTTCAAGCTGATTTAGATGGAAAAGGTTCAAAAGAATATATTGCTATTTCTAATGCAAGTGGAGATGCTTATAGTACAAAAACATTATCAAATTCAAAGAAAGCAAGAAGAGTTGGACATATTAGATTATGTGAAATAAACGGTGATAAATTAGCCGTTAAACATGATAAAACTATTGATGATGGTGGTTTTGCATATTCAAGTTTAGTGCAAATAGATGAAGATCATATAGGTATTGTTTATGAGAAAGAGAATTTTATCATGAGATATATGAAAATTAATTTTGATTATCTTACTGATAAAAAAGTGAATGTCTTCTCACCAAAGATTGAAAGTATAAAAATTGATAGTGAAAATAAAGTTGTAAATGTTGGTGATGAATTAAAGATAAAAGTATCATTTGATCAAGCAGTATTTATGATTAATGGAACATCACGTCAATTAAACTTGAGCATTGGTGGTATTCCAACAACTGCTGAATATGTTTCTGGTTCTGGAACAAATGAATTGATTTTTAAATATATAGTTAAAGATACTGATCAAGGTGAAATTGCAGCATCTATTGAAAATGATGCGATTATTGAAACAGTATATGGAGAAGTTTTTGATAAAGAAAAGAATAACAATAAGTTATATACAATTGCTAATATTGGATACAATCCTGAAGATAAATCAAATGATATTACTGTTGTTAATGCAGGAGGAAGTGCTGCAACAAGTTCAACAAAAGCGTTAAATGCTAAAGATAATGATCCTTTATCATATTGGATTTCAAATGCTAATGGTGCATATCTTGTAGCTAACTTAAAGGGAGCATCAGTAGTAGATGGTATCAGATATTTACCAAGACAAGGTAACTATGATGGTAGAATTACAAATTATACAATTTCTGTTAGTTCAGATAATAACACATATAGAAACGTAGCAACAGGAAGTTGGATGGCATCTGATGGATGGAAGTCAGTTTCATTTGAACCTCAAGAAAATGTTCAATATGTAAAAATAACAATTACTGGTAGTGCACAAGCGCCAACAACAGCAACACGTTTAGCAAGTATTGCAGAAATTCGTGTAACAGGTACATCAACAGCGGTTAAGGATAATTTAAGTGCTGATATAGTATCACGTTATAGTACAGTAAGATTAAGTTGGAATGATGTTGCTTCAGCTAGTCAATATGTTATTTCTGTATCGGATAAAGAAGATGGAACATATAAAGTTATAAAAACAATTAGTGCTACTGATAGTAATAATGAATTTATTCATGAATGTGGATATGGTAAAAATAACTATTATAAGATTGTTGCTAAAAATGATGATGGAATTTTAGATGAACAAATTTTACATGATAATCAAGCTAATTTAGATGCTTTAAAAGGTCATTCAATTATTAGTAAGACATTTGAAGAAGGAAATCAGACATTTGATGGACAAAGAGTAGAAAATCTTCAAGATAATGATATTAATTCTGCTAATAAATCACTTCAAGATTTAAAATCTATAAAAGCAGGTTCAATTATTGTTAAATTCAAACGTTCTCCAGCAGACAGTGGAGATAGTGCTATATTAGGTGTTAATAATGCAGCTGCGGATTTAAGAGGAAATGGAACATATTCTTCATTAGCTATTTTAAATAATAATACATTGAAAATAGTATATGCAAAAGCAGGTTCACAAGCTGGATTTAATGATATACCTTTAAGTAGAGATGAATGGCATACAGTTGTATTGTCTAATGATATGAATCAATATCGTTTGACAATTGATGGAAAAGAAGTTAAGACAGTGTCTAATACAGGAGGATTTGAAGTATTCTCACAACTTACAAGTTCAGTTAATAGTGTTACAATTGGAGGACAAACAGGAATTAGTAATTTTAAAGGTGAAATTGAATATGTATTAGTTACTAATGAAATTTTAACAAGCCAAGAAGCTATGGACTTAACTGCTGGTTATACATTAGCAGTAGACAAGAGTGAATTAGTAGAAGTTATTAATAGTACAAAAACTATTAATCTTCAAGAATATACAAATGCGACTGTTAATAAATATGTAAGAGCATTAGAAAAAGCAAATGAAATTAATAATCAAGCAAGACCTTCTCAAGAAGAAGTGAATAAGGCAGCAAATGATTTGAGAAATGCTATTGATGATTTGATTAGAATTGAACATGAAAATAATACAGTTTATGTAACTCCAGTTACAATAGATGATCAAGTTAATAAAGTTGTTGTAGGTTTTGCAAATTTAGTAGAAGCAGAAAAAGTTTTAAAGAAAGATTCATCTGCTTTAGATGTTGTTAGAAAATCATTAAATAAAGGAAAATATGTTGAAGTTGTTGCTGAATCATCTATTATTCCGTTATCTGATTTAAGCTTAGCAGCAAAATCAAAACTTAATGAATATCTTGTAGATATTGAGAAAGATAAAAATACAGAGATTAATCAATATTTTGATATTAGTCTTGTTGTATATGAAAGAGATAGTCAAGATGCTTCTGAAAAAAGAGAGATTGCAAGAATTGAGGAAACATCATTATTGTTAGAATTTGAAATGGTTTTAGATGAACAATTAAAGGATAGAGGAGTTTCTATTTATAGATTACATGATATAGATGGAGATGGATTAAAAGATATTGATGCTATTTATACAACAACAGGAAATAATAAGATTGTATTTGAAAATCATTTATTCTCTGAATTTGTGATGGTAGTAGAAAAGAAAGAATCATCTGATGTTAAACCAGAAGATCCTACAGATCCTGATGACGATAAGAAGCCAGTCAATCCTACAGATCCTGATGATGATAAGAAACCAGTGAACCCTACAGATCCTGATGACGATAAGAAACCAGTTACTCCTGTAGATCCTGATGATGATAAAAAACCAGTCAATCCTACAAATCCTGATGATGATACTTCATCTTCAGTATTAGGAGATCAAATAGATACAACACAAAAGAATGATAAAGTTAATTCTTCAGTATTAGGAGATCAAGTGCGTACATCTGATAGTACTCGTTCTGTCGAAATGTTAATAGGATGTATGGGAATTGCAGCTGTTATTTACTTTGTTGTAAGTAAAAAGAAAAAAGAAGAGACAAGATAGAAAGGAGTCATATATGAATAAAAATATAGTAAAAGTAGGAAAAGCAGCAATAGCTGTAACATTAATGACAACTTTATTAACACAAGGTTATTCTATTATTGGAGATGTAACTGCTCAAACAAGTAAAATAGCCGATGAATTAGATCCATTAAGTTTAATTAGTAGTGGTGATTTTGAAAAAACAAATACAGTTTGGAAAGCTAATAATGGTTCTATAGTTACTGAAAATGGTAATCGTTTAGGAAGATTGGGACAAGGAGTGTCTGATGGGTTCCTCTTACAATATGCGAATGTAAAACCAGGGAAAAAATATAGATTAACTGCTGATGTAAGAGTAAGTTATAATGGTTCTGGTGATACAAGCACATTAAGAGGTGCTTTCCTTACAATTAAAAATTCATCATATAGCTATAATAAAACAGTAGAAACAAATCGTGGACAAGTTGCTGAAAAAGCACTTCAATATACAAATGGAGAATGGCAAAAACAAACAATCGAATTTACAGCAGGTGATCAATATGATGTTGCTGTTGGGCTTGTTAAATGGACTGATGGGAATGTTGTTGGTAGAGATGCTATTGTAGATATTGATAATGTAACATTAACTCAAATCGATCAAGCTGCTGAATATAGTTATGTATGGGAAGATGATTTTAATGGTCAAGAATTAGATCAAGATATTTGGGGATATGAATTAGGTAGAGTTCGTGGTAATGAACAACAACATTATACAGATAGTAAGGATAATGTATTCCTTAGAGATGGAAATCTTGTTTTAAAAGTAACAGATAGAAAACTTGAAGATCAATATTTAAATCCTGTTGGTTCTGCTGCAAGAAAAGTAAAATATGATTCTGGAAGTGTAAGAACATCAGGGAAAAAAGAGTTCCTATACGGACGTATTGAAATGAAAGCTAAATTACCAAAAGGTAAGGGAGCATTCCCTGCATTCTGGACATTAGGTGCTGATTTCAATTTAGATGGTGATATCTCAAGTCGTCAAGGTTATGGATGGCCAGCTTGTGGCGAAATTGATATTATGGAAATGATTGGTGGAACAATTAGAACTGATGAAACAAATGAAGGAAATCAAAGTAATAAAGTTGTTTATGCAACACCACATTTCTATTATGCAAATGGAGATGCAGATAAAGATGGAAGTTATTCACCATATGAATTAGGACGTTCTATTGGTATGGATGATGACTTTAATGATGAGTATCATATATTTGGAATTAATTGGTCAGAAGATAGAATAGAATGGTATTTAGATGGTGAAATTTACAGCACAATAGAATATGATCAAAGTGATGCACGAATTAGAGCTTTACAAGCATGCTTTAATAAACCACAATATATCCAGATGAATTTAGCAACTGGAGGAAACTGGGCAAAAAATGCTGGTAATCATTTAGCAGAAGATAATACAGAATTTGCAATTGATTGGGTTCGTTATTATCAAAATAGTGAACAAAAGGAATCTCATGATGAATATTACAATGATAGTCCAGTTATGCAAGGAATTAAGAATGTTTCTATGATAGAAGGACAAACACCTGATTTGGTAGAAGGAATTACTGTAACAAATGTTGGTGATAAAGAATATGTTGTAGATTATTCAATAGAAGATGAATTTATGTTTAATAATTCTGGAGATAGCAAAACATCAGGAGCATTCTTGAGATGTGAAGGTGTTGATGATGTAGATAGTTTAAAATTATTGGAACCTGGAGTATATAATATATACTATACAGCATATCCTAAAAATGCAGAATTTAGTGGAAAAGTTACTCCAGTTCATAAACTTCAAAGACAAGTTGCTACATTAACAGTCTTGGATAGAAATGATTTAAGTGCTATTAACTTATATGGCAAACAAGGAATTACTGCTTTTTCAAATCGTGAATTAAGTGAAGTTGAACTTCCACAAGGGTATGAATGGACAAATCCATCATTAAAAGTTGATGAAGGAAAAGCATATTCAGCTAAATATATTAAAGAGAGTGGTAGAAATGCTGTTAATATAGCAATAAGTTTTGAAGAAATTTTAATTGATTCTCAAGTTATGCCTCGTTTAGAAGAAGCAAAAGCTTTAGCTAAGCAGACAGATGTGTATACAAACCAATCAATAGAAAGATTAAACAAAGCAATTGCTGATGCAGAAAGTATCTTAGGTATAAAATATCCAACTCAATCTGAAGTTAATCGAGCAACACAATTGATTAATTCAGCAATTATGAATTTAAAAAAGAATTAAGTTAGAATATTCTCCTAAATTTATGAAAAAAAGCATAACAAGGCTGCATCTTTATGAAAGTTTGATGGGTATGTTATGCTTTTTTTCTCATAATCAAGCTGAGATATAAACTAAAATATATGAGATGGAGGGAATCTTATGGATTATGAAATAAGTCAACTTATACATTTTGCTTTAGAACATAATATGATTCAAGAAGAAGATATTGACTATTCAGTAAATCTATTATTAGATTTATTACAATTGGATGATATTCATTTACAAAAAATAAATGAACCTGTCAAAGAATGTGTTTCAATATTAGAAAAAATACTTAACTATGCAGTATCAAAAAATATTATTGAAGATCAAATTACTGCAAAAGATCTTTTTGATACACGTATTATGAATTGTATTATGCCTAGACCAAGTGAAGTTCATAAAACATTTAAAGAAAAATATAAAATATCACCACAAAATGCTACAGATTATTATTATAATCTTTCAATAGCATCACAATATATTCGTAAGAATAGAACAGATAAAAATATTCGTTTTCAACAATATTATAAATATGGGTTAATGGAAATAACAATTAATCTTTCTAAGCCAGAAAAAGATCCAAAAGAGATTGCAAAGGCAAAATCAGTAAAATCAAGTGGCTATCCAAAATGTTTGCTTTGTAAAGAAAATGTTGGTTTTAGTGGTGATTGGCAACGTGCAGCAAGACAAACACATAGAATTATTCCTGTTACATTACAAGAAAATCAATACTATTTACAATATTCTCCATATGTTTATTATAATGAACATTGTATTGTTTTTAATGAAAAACATACACCAATGGTTATTAATCATCAAACATTTACTCACTTATTATCATTTATAGAACAATTTCCACATTATATGCTTGGATCAAATGCTGATTTACCAATCGTTGGTGGTTCAATTTTAACACATGACCATTATCAAGGTGGAAATTATACTTTTCCTATAGAAGGGGCAGAAATCATAAAAGAAGTGTCTTTGAATAAATTTCCACATTTAAAGATTGAATTGGTAAAATGGCCTTTATCAACAATTCGTGTTACATCTTTAGATAAAGACGAACTTATTCAATTTGCAGATTTGGTTTTAGAAAATTGGAAGAAATATTCTAATGAAATATTAAATATTATTCCATATACAAACGAAGTGCCTCATAATACTGTAACTCCGATTGCACGAATGAAAAATAATGAATATCAATTAGATCTTGTTTTAAGAAACAATCGAACAAGTGAAGAATATCCAGACGGTATATTCCATCCTCATCAAAATTTACATCACATAAAAAAAGAAAATATTGGTTTGATAGAGGTTATGGGATTAGCCGTTTTACCAGCTCGTCTCAAACAGGAATTAGAATTGCTTAGAGAGTGTTTGCTAGAAAATAAGATTTTTGCAGATTATGATATTTTAAAAAAACATAAAGCATGGTATGATGAATTAAGAGAGAATAAAATTGATCAAATGAATGTAGACGAGTTATTAAAAATGGCTCTTACTAAACGTTTTGTAGAAGTTTTAGAAGATGCAGGGGTTTTTAAGATGAATAAAGAGGGGATTGAAGCCTTTATTCATTTTGTAGAAAATATTGAAGGAGGGGATAAAGAATGATTGAAGTTATTCAGAAGTTAGATGATCAAATTGATATTATTTCTATGAAAAATGATAAATTAGAAGTTGTTGTTTCTAATTTTGGTTGTACAATCATTAAAGTTTTAATGGAAGATAGAAATGGTAATGTTGATGATGTTGTTTTAGGATATGATGATTTTGATTCTTATAAAACGTTAGATGCTTATTTAGGTGCATTAGTTGGTAGAATTGCTAATCGTATTGGTAAAGGGAAATTCTCATTAAATGGAGAAGATTATACTTTGGCTGTTAATAATGGTCCTAATCATTTACACGGAGGAATTAAGGGATTTAGTTATCAAGTCTTTGACTATGAGATAAAAGATGAGAAAACAATAGAGTTTCATTATTTATCAAAAGATGGTGAAGAGGGATATCCAGGAAATCTTGATTTTAAAGCTATTTATCAATTGGTTGATGATACTCTGCATATAAAATATCTTGCAACTACTGATAAAGATACGATTATTAATATTACAAATCATTCATATTTTAATTTATCTGGAAAAAAAGAAAATATATATCATCATCTATTAGAAATGAAAGCTGATTATTTTGCATGTGTTGATGCTGATGGATTGCCAACAGGAGAAATGAAGGCGGTTAAAGATACACCATTTGACTTTAATAGTCCAGCATATATTGGTGATAGAGTTGAATGTGATGATGAACAATTAAAATTAGGTTGTGGTTTTGATCATCCATTTATTTTTTCAAAAAAAGAGAACCAAGTTGTTTTAACACATGAAGAAACAGGAAGGTGTTTGATTGTATCAACAACATTACCAGGAGCTCAAATTTATACTGCAAATTATTTAGATGGACGTTTGGGAAAATATGGACAACATTATAATGCTAGAGATGCTGTGTGTATAGAAACACAAAATTTACCTGATGCTATTCATTTAGAAAAAGAACCATCAACAATATTAAAGAAAGGTGAAGTATATGATGAAAAAACATCATATCAATTTAAGGTGATAAAATAATGAAAAGAGCAAGCTTAGTTATAAAAGATATACAAAATGATGTTTATAATAAAATATTGAATGACGTATATGTTGATTCATCATTGATACCACATCAAAAGGAAAGATATATTCAAGCTATTGAAAAATTTATTTCATTGTATGGAGATAAAGATATAGAAGTTTATAGTACACCAGGACGTAGTGAAGTTTGTGGAAATCATACAGACCATCAACATGGAGAAGTATTAGCTGCTGCTATTAATTTAGATATTATTGCAATTGTAGCTTATCATGATTCTCATATCAAAATTTTATCAGATGATTATGATATTCATGCAATAGAAATAGATGATTTAAAAAAGAAAGAAGAAGAATTAGAAACTTCTGAAGGTTTAATTCGTGGGGTTTGTGCTAGATATTTAGAATTAGGATATAAAATTGGTGGATTTGAAGCTTATATGACAAGTGAAGTTTTACAAGGGTCTGGTTTATCATCATCTGCTGCCTTTGAAGTTATTGTAGGAACTGTTTTATCAGGACTTTATAATCAAATGAGTATAGATCCAGTAACAATTGCTCAAGTAGGACAATATAGTGAAAATGTTTATTTTGGAAAACCTTGTGGATTAATGGATCAATGTGCTTGTTCTGTTGGAAGTTTAATTCATATTGATTTTAAAGATAATAATCATCCAATTGTAGAGAAGGTTGATGTTGATTTTTCACAATTTGAACATAGTCTATGTATAGTAGATGTTCATGCTTCACATGCTGATTTAACAGATGACTATGCATCAATTCCGTTTGAAATGAAAAAAGTAGCAGAATTTTTTGGAAAAGAGTTTTTAAGAGATGTCAATGAGAAAGATTTTTATAATCAATTACCTGAGGTAAGAAAGGCAACTAATGATAGAGCAGTATTAAGAACTATTCATTTATTTGAAGAGAATAAGAGAGTTCAAAAGGCAGTTCAAGCTTTAAAAGAAAATAATTTTGATGTATTTAAAAATACTGTAAAAGCATCAGGACAAAGTTCGTTTAAATATTTACAAAATATTTATTCAAATCATGATACTGATAATCAAGCTGTATCTATTGCCATTGCTTTATCTGAAGAATTATTAAAAGAATATGGAGTATGCAGAGTTCATGGTGGTGGTTTTGCTGGAACAATCCAAGCTTTTGTTAAAGATGAATTTGTAGAAACATATAAAAAAGAGATTGAAAAATATTTTGGAGAAGGTTCTTGTCATATTTTAAAAGTTCGTAAATATGGTGGTATGAAAGTTTTATAATTAAAGTTACCAACAAAGGTAACTTTTTTTGTAGTGAAAAGAGTATACATATTTTTGAAAATTGTGTAAAATAAATAGAGAGGAGGCGTTTTTATGTATTGTTATCAATGTGGAAAAGAGGTTGGAGATGTGAAGTTTTGTCCTTATTGTGGAGCACAACTAGATGGACAGACAGCACAAGGAACTTATCAACCAATTAATAATCAACAAACACAATATTCTCAACCTGGAGATGAACCAAGTTTTGGATATGCTTTATTGTCTTTCTTTATACCTATTGTAGGGATTATTTTGTTTGTGGTTTGGAATCAAGAGTTTCCTTTAAGAGCTAAGTCTTGTCTTAAAGGTTTTGTAACAGGATTGATTACAGGAGTTATAGGAGTATGTTGTATATTTGCAGCATTAGGAAATACGTATTCTTCATATCAAGATATTTATTATGATTATGACTATGATATGTTTACAAATGCTGTTGTAGAAGTTGTTTCATATGAGTAAATTATTTGAGATTATTTGGGAACGTATTATGCATATTGGAAGTGTTCCTATTTGTAATGGAATGGCTTCAAGAGCCCCACATTTTTTTGGCTTTTGTTTTCCATTATGTTATAGGTGTACATTTGTTATTCTTTTTACATTATTAACAATAGCATATAGTTCTCATTCTCATAAAAAAATGAACTGGTATCTTCTATTTATATGTTTTATTCCAATGATTATTGATGGAAGTTTACAAACTTTTTTTGGAATAGAAAGTACAAATTTGAGAAGAATGATAACAGGTACTATTTTTGGTATAGGATTAGGTGGATTGATTTGCTATATTTATACATGGATAGACATGAGAAGTTTTTAGAAACTTCTCTTTTTAAGATTATCATTTCTTATCATGATAAAAAAAGACTATGAGATTTTATTGAAATAGTGTATAATGTGGTAAGGAGGCGATTGATAACATGTATAAATTATTAGAGCCATATGGGAAAATGGTAGAATTTTTGGGAGAAGCTTTAGGTGAAAATGTAGAAGTAGCATTACATGATTTAACATCAAAAGAGCAAGAAGTTGTTGCTTTAGCAAATAGTCATATTTCAGGTAGAGAAGTGGGAGCGAAATTATCTAACTTATCTATTCATTATCTAGAAACAAAACAATATGAAAATCATGATTTTGTTATGAATTATAAAACAGCAGGACCTGATGGGAAATTATTAAGATCTGCTACATATTTTATTAAAGAAGAAGGTAGAAGTTTACCTATTGGAATGTTATGTATTAATGTTAATATTTCAGACTATGAATATTTAGAAACAACATTGAAAAAGATATTAGGAATTAAAGAAAGTAAAGATGTAGAATTTCAATTAGATAATCCAATTGAAATATTATCATCTCCTTTAGATGAGATGATTGATTTATATATTAAGGAATGTTTAGAACAAATGGGATTCCCCAGCTATTTCTTAGTAGAAAGATTAAATGTTGAAGAAAAAATTAAAGTTGTTAAATATTTACAAGAAAAAGGAACATTTAAAGTAAAAGGAGCTATTGCAGTGGTTGCTGAAAAATTAGCAGTAAGTGAACCAACTATTTATCGTTACTTAAAGAAAATGTAAAAAGAAAGGAAGGAGATTATGAAAGATATTGTTTTTGTCAGTGGACATAAAAATCCTGATAGTGATTCTATTTGTAGTGCTATTGCATATGCAGATTATTTATTTAAAATTGGACGTTATAATGCAGTGCCAGTACGATTAGGGGAAATCAATAAAGAAACAGAATATATACTTAAAAGATTTAATGTTGAAATTCCTGTTTTATTAAAAACAGTAAAACAAACAGTAGAAGATTTGGACTATGATAAAATCACAGTTTTTTCAAAAGAATTAACTTTAAAAACAGCATGGT
Source organism: uncultured Erysipelotrichaceae bacterium (assembly GCA_910588075.1). GTDB lineage: Bacteria > Bacillota_I > Bacilli_A > Erysipelotrichales > Coprobacillaceae > MGBC163490. Next base: position 18,465 of record CAJUOS010000019.1, read on the forward strand.
CTTTGATGAAAGAACAAAATTTAAAAAGTGCTCCTGTTTCTGATGATCATAATCAACTTCTAGGACTTCTTTCAACATCTAATATCATAGAAGGATATATGGATGAATGGGATAGTAAAATTTTAAAACAAGCAAATACACCAATTGAAAATGTTATTGATACATTAGATGCAAATATATTACATTTAGATAAAACTTTAAAAACAATCAAAGGTGAAATTCATATTGCGGCTATGACTGGAGAAGAAGCAATGAAAAGAATCAATCCTGCAGATGTTGTTATTGTTGGAGGAGATAGAGAAGAAGCTATTGAACATCTTATAGCAGGAAATGTATCATTAATTATTTTATCTGGGTCAATGACAATAGATGAAGAATTGTTAAAAAAATGTGTAGATGCACAAATAAGTGTAATTTCAACACCATTTAATACATTTATGGCATCACAACAAATTATTCAAGCCATTCCAGTTGAATATGTTATGCAAAAAGGTGGATTGATGACATTTTCTACAGATGATACAGTTGACTATGTCAAAGAAGTTATGAGTGAAACACGTTATAGAAGTTATCCGGTTTTAGATTTTATGGGAAGAGTTGTTGGATCTATTTCACGTTTTCAAGTATTAAATGGAATGAAGAAAAAAGTTGTTCAAGTTGATCATAATGAAAGAAGCCAATCTATTGATGGGATTGAAGAAGCAGAAATATTAGAAATTATTGATCATCATAGAGTTGCAGATATTCAAACAATAGGACCAGTTATGTTTAGAGCTGAGCCAGTTGGATGTACAGCAACAATTGTAGCTAAATGTTATAAAGAAGCAGGAATTGAAATTCCTCAGGATATGGCAGGAATTATGTTAGGTGCAATCATTAGTGATACACTTTTATTTAAATCACCTACATGTACACCGGTTGATACAAAAATGGCAAAGGAATTAGCCGCTATTGCTAAAGTAGATATTAAAGAGTTTGGAATGGAGATGTTTAAAGCAGGAACATCTTTAGCTGGAAAGACAGTTGAGGAAATTTTTAATCAGGATTATAAACGTTTTAGTTTTGGTGATTTATCTGTTGGAGTTGCTCAAGTTAATACAATGGATATTGAGGGCTTTAGTGAATATAAAGTAGATATGCTTCGTTATATGGAAGAAGTTGCTAAAGATAATCATATGGAATTTACTATGTTATTGTTGACAGATGTTATTAATGCAACAAGTGAGGTCTTTGTTGCAGGACCTCGACCTGACTATGTTTCTGTTGCATTTAAGGTAGAATTGGTTGATCAACAAGCAAGTTTACCTGGTGTTATTTCAAGAAAGAAGCAAGTTGTACCTGTGATTACAGAAGTATTAACAAACTAATAAATAAAGGATATTTTTAATATCCTTCAGACTGTTGATAAACATTTTGTTTGTTGGCAGTTTTTTTGTATTTTATAAAATATGAAAATGTTTTAATGCATGATAGATTCCATCATCATCAATATCTTTAGTAATATAATTAGCCTTTTTCTTGACATCATCATCAGCATTTCCCATAGCAATACCTATTTTACAAAATTCAAACATATCTACATCATTCCATCCGTCACCAAAAGCCATAGTTTCTTCAGGATTAATTTGATAATATTTTAAAACTTCACGAATACCATTTTCTTTACCACCTTTTGCAGGAATGATATCAATGGCTAAAGAATGCCATCTTGTTTGTTTGCAATGAGGCATAAGTTGTAAAATATCTTTTTCTCTATCTTCTGTAATACCATAAGGAATAACTTGATAGATAGGATAAGTTAAACCACGATTGAGATTGTTTATATCTGGTAAAGCTGTGGATATAGAATCTTGAACAATTTGGACAGCTTTATTATGATAGTTAATATACATTTTTTTATCTTCTACAAAAATACATGGAAATGGCTTGTTTTTTATTTCATGAAGTATATTTTTAATATCTTGAGAATGAATGGGTAAAGCATAAATAACTTCTTTTGCATTATAACAATATTGTCCATTTAAAGTAATAAAAGCATCAAACTTTAAATCATGGATAGGGAGATCAACCATTTCACTTATATGTCTACCACTAGCAATAAATGTATAAATACCTTTTTCATGTAAAAGCTGTAAAGCTTTTTTTGTTGAACTAGGAACTTTCTTTGTTTTATGTGAAAGCAAGGTTCCATCTATATCAAAAAATATAGCTTTAATCATTTCTATTCCCTCCTAAATATAGTATAATCATTATAACATAAAAAAGGGTAAGAATATGATAAAATTAGGACATAGAGGATATAGTGCAAAATATCCAGAAAATACAATGGAAGCTTTTGTAAAAGCATATGATATAGGTTTTGATGGAATTGAAACAGATGTTCAAATGAGCAAGGATGGAGAACTTGTTCTTATTCATGATGAAAAAATCAATCGTACAAGTAATGGGAAAGGCTTTGTTAGAGATTATACTCTAAAAGAATTAAAGCAATTCAATTTTGCTTACAAAGAGAAAGGATTATATCTAATTCCAACATTAAAAGAGCTTCTTACATTTATAAAAGGAAAAGAATTTTTGGTTAATTTAGAAATAAAAACTGATAAGATACAATATCCAGATATAGAGAAAAAAGTTGTAGATATGGTTAAACAATTAAATGTTAATCAACAAGTTTTTTATTCTTCTTTTTGTTTAGAAAGTGTTATCAAATTAAAACAGATTGATCCTAAAGCTTATGTTGGATATTTAATAGAAAATCAGTATAATAGTAAAAGGAAGTTATTAAAACAATACCATATCACTGCATTTCATCCAAAATATAGTTACCTTAATCAAATACGAGTACAAGATTTAAAAAAAGATCAAATAAAAATTGCTGTATGGACAGTACCAAATTTAAAAGAATATGAAAGATTAAAAGAACTAGGAGTGGACATAATAATATCAAATGAATATTTTAAGTGAGGTATGATTATGAAAACAACTGGAATGGTAAGAAGAATTGATGAATTAGGAAGAATTGTAATTCCAAAAGAAATAAGAAAGCAGTTAATGATGAAAGAAGGCGAAAGTATTTCGTTTTTTTTAGAAGATGATAAAATTGTTTTAACAAAATTTTCATTATTAAAGAAATTAAACCCCATTATTGAAAGTTTATTGAATGGACTATATCAAAAATATCACAATACTTTTTTGGTATGTGATTTACAACAAGTTTTGATATGTTCCTCTAATGCTTTGGCTATGTATCAAAGAAAAAAACTTCCACAAGATTTCATTTTGTCTTTAGAACAAAATAAAACATGTGTAGAAGAAATGATAGAATTTATTGATGGGATACATAAAGTTACAACTTTACCTTTAATGAAAGAAATGCAATGTGTAGGAGCACTTGTTATGATAACTGAAAAAACATCTTACTATATGGTAGATGAAACAATATTAGAATTTGCAAAGAATATAATTGAACGGGAGGGAGAAGAATGCGTTTAGATAAATTTTTAAAAGTATCACGTATTATTAAAAGGAGAACATTGTCTAAAGAGATGAGTGAATCTTCTAGAGTGAAAGTGAATGGAAAGATTGCTAAACCTTCTACAAAATTAAAAATAGGAGACGAAATAGAGATTGAATTTGGTCGTAGTATTTTAACTATCCAAGTAAAAGAATTAAAAGACCATGTTTTAAAAAATGATAGTTCAGTGTTATATGAAATCATTTCAGAAAAGAAAAAAGAAGAGACTATTGAATATGAGATGCATTTTTAAAAATGCATTTTTACTTTTTAGACATAAATAATAATAGGGAACATATATTGATGAATAGGAGGTATGAATTATGGATAATAGTTTGCATTTTGAACAAACACCTTATCATCATGTGTGTTTAAAAGATCGTAAAAGTCTTGAATTAACTGGTGTAAAAAAAATTGAAAGCTTTGATTCTTATGAATTTTTAATTGAAACATCTTTAGGATATCTCAATATTACTGGAACTGAGTTGACTTTGGTGAGATTGGATCAAGACCAAAATGAAGTCAGTATTAGAGGAAATATTGATGGAATGACTTATATTGCTGATAAGAAAAAAACACATCAAAAGGAAAAAGGTTTTAGTAAGCTGTTAAAATAATGGATTTATTAATACAGTTTCAATGCTTGTTTTATTCTTTTGTGTATGGCTTTGTTATGACAGGAGTCTATCATATTATTAATCGCTTTTTGTATAAAGTTCCATGTGTGATAAGATATCTATTTCAAATTGTTATTGGTATAAGTTTTGGAGTTTTATATTTTTATGGGTTAGTTATTATTAATGATGGAATTTTACGTTTGTATTTCTTTTTTTTAATATTTATTGGTTACTTGTTTTATCAAAAATATTATGCTCGTTATTTATTATATTATTTAGAAAAGGTTGTCTTAATAATCAAAAAAATTATCTCACCTTTTATCTTCTTTTTTCATAGAATTAATGTTATAATACAAAAAAGGATAAGGAAGGTGAAAGAGAAATGGCAAAGAAACAAGGACGACCAAAATATAGAAAATTAATGGGATTTCTTTATATAGGTATAGCAGCTATTTTGATTTATGCCTTAAGTATAAATGTATTAAGGGTTTTTGAACAAAGAGTAGAGTATAATGCTTTAGTAGAAAAGAAAAATTCTTTAGCAAAAGAAAAGAAAAATCTTTCTAAAGAAGTAGAGCTATTAGGTGATGATGATTATGCTACTCGTTATGCAAGAGATAATTATATATTCTCTAAAGATGGAGAGGAAGTTGTAAAATTACCAGAGAAATAAGCATAGGCTTATTTTTTTGTGTTAGGAGGAAATTTTTAATGTTATTATCAACTTGTTTCCCTATGAGGAATTTGAATCGTAAACGAGATATAACAATTTATTTACCTGATGATTATTATTATGTAGATAAGTGTTATCCTGTTTTATATATTAATGATGGCCAAAATGCTTTTTTTGATAGTTTATCTTATTGTGGTGATAGTTGGGGCTTTTTAGATTATGTTCAAGAAACACAATTAGATATTATAATGGTAGCTATTCCATGTAACTTTGAAGGCTTTAAGCGTATGGATGAGTATGGACCTTGGAAAATTAATGATGAGTTATCTTTTCAAGAAACACAAATAAAGGATATGATTATTGGAGGAGAAGGGAAACTTTATATAGATTGGATAATAGAGGAATTAAAACCATATATTGATCAACGTTTCTCAACAAATCCAGATGATTGTGCTATTGTAGGAAGTTCTATGGGTGGTGTCATTAGCGCTTATGCTTCTTTGGCTAGACCTGATATTTTTAAGAAATGTGCTGCATTATCTACAGCTTTTTGGTTTTATATGGATGAGTTTGCCAAACTTATTCAAACCCATGATTATCATGAATTAGAAGGATTTTATTTTGATTTAGGTGAGTTTGAAGGTTGTGGTAGTGAAATGATTGATGAATGGTATATTGAAAGTAATGATGATATATTTGAGCTTTTGAAAGATAAAATGGATAATATTGAGTATCATTATTTTGAAGGTGCTTTTCACAATGAAAGAGAATGGCGAAAAAGAGTACCATTATTTATGAAATTTTTATATGGAGAGTGATAGAATGTATAAAATGATACTGTCAGATTTAGATGAAACTTTATTAGTAAATCATCATGTGCCTCAAGAAAATCAAAAAGCAATTATGAAAGCTAGACAAAAGGGTGTGAAGTTTGTTCCTGCTACTGGGCGTGCTTATAATATGATTCAAGAAATTTTGAAAGAAATTGGTACATATCAACAAAAAGATGAATATTCTATTTGTTTTAATGGTGGATTGATTGTTGAAAATAAAAATGATCATATTCTTCATTTTCAAGGTTTATCTTTTGGACAAACAAAAGAATTGTTTGAATTAGGTGAAAAATATGATGTTTGTGTTTTAATCTTTACTTTAGATTGTTGTTATATTTTTAAAGCTGATCCTGATGAGGTTCAAAGAAAAAGAGACCAAAAAGCTCGTTTTAAAGTTATTGATGAATATAATATGGATTTTTTACAAGATGAAAAGATTGCTAAGATTCTATTTGAAAGAAGAGATATGGATTATTTGCAAAGTATAAAAAAAGAAATAGAGCCATATATAGATGGAAAAGTTTGTGCAAGTTTTTCTTCATATCGTTATTTAGAATTAAATGCTTTGGGTGTTGATAAAGGGTATGGATTAAGATGGTTGGCTTCTTATTTAGGTATGAAGAGTGAAGATGTCATAGCCATTGGTGATAATTATAATGATGTTGATATGATTAAGGAAGCTGGATTGGGTGTTTGTGTTGCAGGTGCTAGTGATGAAATAAAATCATTGTCAGATTATACAACAACGCTTGATTATGATGAGGGTGCTGTAAGAGAGGTTATTGAAAAGTTTGTAGAGGAGGTAAGTGGTAATGTATAAACTGATTGCAAGTGATATGGATGAAACTTTATTGAATGATCAACATAAAATATGTCAAAGAAATGTTGATCTTATTATGAAAGCAAAAGAAAAAGGGGTTAAATTTGTTCCAACTACAGGCAGAGGTTTTATGTCTATTCAACATGATTTAAAAACATTAGGATTGTATGATGAAATTGGAGAATATGTTATTTCTTTTAATGGAGGAGCATTGACTGAAAATAAAGATAATCAATTGTTGTCATTTGAGGGATTATCTTTTGAAAAGACAAAAGAAATTTTTGAATATGGGTTGAATTGTGATGTTTGTCAACATATTTATACTAAGGATAAAGTTTATGTTTTTAATTTATCAGAATCTGAAGCAGAAAGAATTAAAAATCAAAAAGTAGAATGTATTATTATGGAAGAAAATAATATGGATTTCTTAAAAGATGAGCCTATAGCTAAAATTTTATACCAAAATACAGATGTTCCTTATTTAATGAGTTTAGAACCATTGATGAAGAATATTTGGGAAGGAGAATGTGCTGTTAGCTATTCTTCTAATAGATATATGGAGTTTAATAAATTAGGTGTTGATAAAGGAAATGGTTTAAAACGTCTTGCTAAAATATTGGGGATAGATATTTCAGAAACAATTGCTGTTGGTGATAATTACAATGATATGCCAATGCTAAAAGTGGCTGGTCTTTCTGTGGCTGCACAAAATGCTGTACAAGATGTTAAAGATGCTTGTGATATAACAACAGATGCAGATAATAATATGGGTGTTATTGCTGAAATTATAGAAAGGTTTATTTTATAAAATGGATTTTAAGACAATTATTGATACAGAAAGACAAAAACCTTATTATAAAGAATTAGAAGCATTTGTTAATCAAGAATATAAAACAAAAACAATTTATCCACCAAGAAAAAGAGTTTTTCATTGTTTTAATTTTCAAGACTATGATGATATTAAAGTTGTGATTATTGGACAAGATCCTTATCATGAGGAACATCAAGCAAATGGCTTGGCCTTTAGTGTTGAAAGAGGTGTTCAAATTCCTCCAAGTCTTGTTAATATTTATAAAGAAGCACATGATGATGTTGGTATTGAGATACCTCAACATGGAGATTTATCATCATGGGCTAAGCAAGGTGTATTATTGTTAAATACTGTTTTAACAGTTCAAGCTCATCGTGCTAATTCTCATAAATTAAGAGGATGGGAAACTTTTACAAATCATATTATAGAAGCTATGAATGAAAGAGAAAAACCTTTAGTGTTTATATTGTGGGGGAAACAAGCTATTGATAAAGAACAAATGATAGATACATCTAAACATTGTGTTATTAAAAGTGTGCATCCTTCGCCATTGTCAGCTTATCGTGGTTTCTTTGGATCAAAGCCTTTTTCTAAAACAAATCAATTTTTAATTCAAAATGGAATAGACCCTATTGATTGGAGGATTGAATAATGTTTGATAATATTGAAGAAGCTATTCAATATGTAGAATCAAAACGGAATAAAAGAAGTATAAATGATTTTAGAAAGACTTTAAATGAATGCCATATTCATATGAAACAAAAAAATATGATACACATTGCTGGAACAAATGGGAAAGGTTCAACAGTTAATTATTTAAGAAGTATTTTAAATGCTCATGGATATAAAGTAGGAACATTTACTTCACCATATTTAATTTGTCATAATGATCGTATTCGAATAGATGATGAACCAATCAGTGATGAAGATTTCTTAAAATATATTAATCGTTATTATTCAGTTATTGAAGATGATGGACTTTCAATGTTTGAAATAGATGTTATGATAATGTTAGCTCATTTTCAATCTTTAGATTTAGATTATCGTATTATTGAAACTGGAATTGGAGGATTACATGATAAAACAAATGTTATTGATCCGATTGTAAGTGCAATTACCAATATAGGAATGGATCATCAAGAACAATTGGGTGATAGTATTTATGATATTATTAATGAAAAGATGGGGATTATTAAGCCTAATCAAATGTTTGTAACAAGTGAAACAAAAGGGACAATTTTAGCAAGGCTACAAGAACAGTGTGATGTTCAAGGCGCTATTATGCATGTTGTACCAGAATATCAAGTATCAAGGTATCCATTTCATTTTAGATATCGTGATATGGCTTTTACTTTGGAAAATCAAGGAATTTATCAAGTAACAAATGCTAGATTAGCCTTAACAATTGCTTCTAAGCTTATTCATTTAGATTCAGAAATGACTACATCTGCTATTGAAAATGCTTCATGGAAAGGTCGTTATGAAACTTTAGTTTATAAAAATAAACATATTGATATAGATGGAGCGCATAATGTTCCTGGAATTAAAGCACTTATTCAGACTTTAAAAGTAAAAAAAGAGCATAATGTTGCTATTATTTTTTCATCTTTAAGAGAAAAGGATATGGATGAAATGTTACAATTACTTTTAAATGAAGGGTATATTGTTTATTTGACTACATTTAATGATGAGAGAGCAATTGATTTATCAAAATATCATTCTCATGGAAATTTGATTATTGTTGATCATTTTTCAGAGGCATTGAAGACTGCTTATATCAAAAAGTATCATATTGTGATTACAGGATCTTTACACTTCATTTCAAAAGTGAGAAAATATTTAACAGAAAATTAGAGTTGTCAATTGACAACTCTTTTAACGTGTGTTGAAATTAATAGGTTCATCAAATTCTGCCCAATCAAAATAAACAAATTGAAACAAATAATGTTTTTTGTTTTTAGGATCACTAATAATAAAATGATCACGTCCTACTTGTTCTATAACACCTTTGTATGCACGATCACGCCAATCGTTACTTCCAGTGTATGTGAAATAAAAAGTACCAAGTTTACCAATATTTAATCTTAAAATATTTTCAAGATATGTTTGTTCGGTAATTGATAATGAAGAATTTTGATTTCCTTGTAATATAGAATTGTTTGTATCCATAGACCCTCCTACAAGTCACATTGAAGTTTTGCTCCTGGAGCATAAAAACAGTGATTTTTGTATCTACCTGTTAACGAACCATAAAAATTATCTGGACATGCTGTTTTAGAACCAGGATTTTTAAACCATAAAGCATTGGTTGCTGGTTCTATACGATATCCATCGATATTTCTTAAGGCAAGTTCTCTTTCTTTGGCATTAACAGGTTGATTAAATAACGGTTGTCCTACTCCAGCAAAAGCATTTTTCTGATAAACAACTTCTGAAATAGTACGTGTGTTTTTAAATACATCGCAATTTGCGACAACACGATTGACAATGACGTTTCCAACCATTAGCATTCCTTCTTCTCCTTCACCAAGAGCTTCAGATTTCATAATACGTGCTAATAATTCGATATCTGAATCATTGTGGATAATACGTGGAGACATGAACATCACCTCTTTTCAATATATGCAAAATTTATCAAAATAGACACAGGTTTGTGTGAGATTGTTTTTTTTAAGATAAAAATAATTTTTAAAAATGACATGATTATAGTGTTTTTTCCAATGAAGTTGTGTTAAAATGAAAATATAGGTAAGCACTTTCAATTCAAAGTTTAGGAGGAGAAATTATGAGTAAAGAAATTGTTGCAATGATCCTAGCAGGAGGGCGAGGAACTCGTCTTGAAGCGTTAACTGCTAAGGTCGCAAAACCTGCTGTTTATTTTGGGGGGAAATATCGCATTATTGATTTTCCTTTGAGTAACTGTGCAAATTCAGGAATTGATGTTGTTGGAGTTTTGACACAGTATGAATCAGTACTATTAGGAACATATGTTGGTGCTGGATCTAAATGGGGACTAGATGGAAATAATTCACTAGCAGCTATCTTACCAGCTCGTGAGAGAGGAGAAGTTGGAGCAACTTGGTATGCTGGTACTGCTGATGCAATTTACCAAAATATTAGTTTTTTAGATCAATATGATCCTGAATATGTATTAATTTTATCAGGAGACCATATTTATAAGATGGATTATGCTGATATGTTGGCTGCTCATAAAGCCAAAGGAGCTGATTTGACAGTAGCTGTCTTAAATGTTTCTTTGAAAGAGGCAAGTCGTTTTGGTATTATGAATACAAATAAAGATGGTACAATTTATGAATTTGAAGAAAAACCAGAAAAACCTAAGTCTACTTTGGCGTCTATGGGGATTTATATTTTCACATATAAAGAATTAAGAAAATATTTAATTGAAGATGCTAAAGATGAAAATAGTAAACATGACTTTGGTATGAACATTATTCCAGCAATGTTAGGTGATGATAAGAAATTATATGCTTATGAATTTGCTGGATATTGGAAAGATGTTGGAACTGTTGAAAGTTTATGGCAAGCTAATATGGATTTATTAGCAGATAAAGAATTGGATCTTTATAATATTAAGAAAGATTGGAAGATTTATACAGAAGATACATTGAGTAAACCACAAATTATTGGAGAAGAAGCTTCAGTAAAAAATTCTTTAATTACTCAAGGATGTATTGTCAATGGTGAAGTTGATGGTTCTGTTTTATTCAACAATGTATATATTGGAGAGGGTGCTAAGGTTGTTGATTCTGTATTAATGCCTGGTGTACTTGTTGAAGAAGGGGCAGAAGTTTATAAAGCTATCGTTGATGAAGGTGTCGTTATAAAAAGTAAAGAGATTGTCAACAAGGAAGCTAAAACAGTGGAACTTGTTAGTGACAATGCGAGATAGGAGGAGTATTCAATGTCAAAAGTTGTGGGAATAGTAAACTTACATTCAAATGTTTCTTATAAAGGATTAACAGAAAAAAGACCTGTTGCTTCTGTAAGTTTTTTAGGTCGTTATGGTATTATTGATTTTGTTTTATCAAATATGTCTAATTCTAATGTTGATACAGTTGGAGTTTTAATTAAAGAAAAACCAAGATCATTGTTTAAACATTTAGGAAATGGAAATTCATGGAATTTTAACTCTAAATCAGGTGGTGTTTCATTATTATATAATGAAAAATATGCTAATAATCCTATGTATAATCATGATATTAATAACTTGGTTGAAAATATTGCATTTTTAGAGAAATCTAAAGCTGATTATGTTGTAGTGGCTCCAGCTCATATTATTACAACAATGAATTATGCTGAAGTTGTTGAAGCACATCAAAAATCTGGGGCTGAAATTACAGTTGTTTATCAAAAAATTACTAATGCTAATACTGCATTTGTAGGTTCTGATTATTTGAGAATTAAAGGTAAACAAGTTGTTGAAATTAAACAAAATAAAGGAAATCGTAAAGAACGTAATATTTCTTTAGAGACATATGTATTTAATACAAAAGTATTGTTATCTTTGATGAATTATGCTAAAAAGGTAAGTTCATTCTTTGATTTAAAAGATACTTTAGCATATATTTGTGATGAAAGAAAAATTATGGCTTATGAATATAAAGGATTTGCAAGATGTATAGATTCTTATGAAGCTTATTATAAGACAAGTCTTGAATTCTTAGATATGGATATTAATACACAAGTCTTTAAGAGTACTTGGCCAATCTTTACAAATACAAATGATACACCACCAACAAAATATAAGAAGAATGCAAAAGTGAAAAAATCATTTGTTGCTAATGGTGTTATTGTTGATGGTGAAGTTGAAGGAAGTATTTTATCTCGTAATGTTGTTATTGGAAAAAATGCTGTTGTGAAGAATTGTATTATCTTAAATGGTTCTTATGTATGTCCAAATGCTCATTTGGAAAATGTTATTATTGATAAGGATGCAAGAATTGAAAAAATGAAAGAGTTAGTCAGTGAAGATGAGCCATTATACGTTAAAGAAGGAGATGTTGTATAATGAGAATTGTTTTTGCTACTAGTGAAGCTAATCCTTATATTAAATCTGGAGGGCTTGCAGATGTTCTTGGTTCTTTACCTAAAACATTAGTGAAGAAAGGTCATGAATGTATTGTTGTTTTACCAAAATATCAAGATATGAAATTGGCAGATACAATTGAGTATGTAACAAGTTATGATATTTGGGTAGGATGGAGAAAATGTTACTGTGGTGTTTTTAAGGCTGAATATGATGGAGTAACATACTATTTTATTGATAATGAACAATATTTTAGAAGACCTGGTTTATATGGTTATGATGATGATAATGAAAGATTTGCATTTTATGATTTTGCAGTTCTTGAATTGTTATCACATGTAGATATTAAACCTGATATTCTTTCTTTACATGATTGGCAGTCAGCGATGATTGCTCCATTATATAAAGAAAGATATGCTTATTATGAATATTATCAAGGTATTAAAATTACATTTACAATTCATAATATTGCATATCAGGGAAAATGTGATCCAGCATTGTTAAGTGATCATTTTGGGTTGGATAATTATTTATATTATAATGGTAATTGTCGTAATGATGGATGCTTTAATATGATGAAAGCTGCTATTTTCTATAGTGATGTGATTACGACTGTTTCACCAACATATGCTAAAGAAATTTTAACTGATAGTTTTGGTGAAGGATTACAAGGTGTTTTACAAATGCGTAGACATGATTTATATGGTATTTTGAATGGTATTGATTATGATACAATTAATCCATCAACAGATCCAGAAATTGTTGAACATTTTGATATAACAACTGTACAAGATAAAAAAGTGATGAATAAAACAGCTTTACAAAAAGAATGTGGCTTACCAGTTAATCCAGATATTCCTTTAATTGGAATTGTTACACGTTTAACATGGCAAAAAGGTTTAGACTTAATTATTAATCGTATGGATGAGTTGATGAAACGTGATGTTCAAATTGTTGTATTAGGTGCTGGTGATTTAAAATATGAAGAACCATTAAAAGCTATTGCAGCATATCATAATCAAAAATTATCATTAAATTTAAAGTATGATTTTGGGTTATCTTGTCGTATTTATGCTGGTTGTGATATGTTCTTAATGCCTTCATTATTTGAACCTTGTGGACTTTCACAAATGATGTCACTTCGTTATGGAACAATCCCTATTGTTCGTGAAACAGGTGGTTTAAAGGATAGTGTAGAAGCTTATAATGAATTTGAGAATACTGGAACAGGATTCAGTTTTACAAACTATAATGCTCATGAAATGATGAATATTATTGATTATGCTTTGAAAGTATATCAAGATAAAGAAAAATGGCAAAGTTTGGTTCAACGAGCAATGAGTGCTAAACTTGATTGGGATAAAAGTGCTGATGCCTATTTAAGAGTTTTCAATTCATTGCTTGATTAAGCGAGAAGAGATAGTTGACTATCTCTTTTCTTTTTAATATAATTTGTTTGATAGAATATAAATGACAAGGAGGAGTATAATGAAATATATAAGCAAAATTATAATAAGTCTTTTTGTTGTTTTTATTGTATCTTGTGGACAAAAATCACAAAGTGTATTTTTAGAAAAAGATGGTTGCTTATATGAAGTAGCTGATCAAGTCTCTTTCTATTATCCAAAAGATTTTGAAATAGATCAAAATAATGATAATAAAGAGATTTTACAATTTGTGAAAGATCAAGAAATTTTAAATTATAAGACATTAAAAGATGATACAGATAACAAAGTGGAAGATATGCCAAAATTATATGCTGGTCAATTAGAAGAAGATGGAGCACAAGATGTTTATTATTTAAGTACAAAATTAGATAGTGGCATAGAATGTTATGAATTTACTGGTTTATATACTGCTACAGGATTAAAGTTTAAACATATGATATATTTTACAGCAGAAGCTGAGTATATTTATATATATCAAGCACCACAGGATATATATGATGAAAATATTTCAATAATTAGTCAATATCTTAACTCGTTGACTGTTCATCATGAAATTTCATCTTTTCTTGATTAAATGTATAAATTTTGTTATAGTATAGTAAATTATAAGTAAGAATGATAAAATTATGAAATTGATAGAGAGAGTCTTGTTGCTGGAAATGACTTAATGGATGATTTTTGATGCACTTACTTGAGTCTTTTGAAAAGAAAGAACGTGAACTTGCGTTAAAAGTTAAATGAAAGCATATGGTAAAGTGGAAGAACACATTGTGTCTTTATCATTTGCTTTTTTATTTATAAAGGAGGCACTATGAAAGTATTTAATACACTTACAAATAAGAAAGAAGATTTTAAACCAATAAGAGAGGGAGAGGTAAGTATTTATGTCTGTGGACCTACTGTGTATAATCATGCACATATTGGAAATACGAGACCACTTATTGTTTTTGATGTATTGCGTAGAACATTTGAATATTTGAATTATAAAGTTACTTTTGTATCTAATTTTACTGATGTAGATGATAAAATTATTAAAGCAGCCAAACAAGAAGGTATTACTGAAAAGGAACTTACTGATAAATATATTCAAGCCTATAATGATGTTAGAAAAGGATTAAATTTATTATTTCCAACTCATGCTCCACGAGTAACAGAAACAATGACACCTATTATTACATTTATTAAGGATTTGGTGGATAAAGGATATGCTTATGAAGTAGATGGAGATGTTTATTTTAGAGTAACAAAAATAGAGGAATATGGGATGCTTTCAGGAATTAAAGTTGAGGATTTGATTGCTGGAGCCAGTGAACGTGTAGATGACAATAATAAGAAAGAAAGTACAACAGATTTTGCATTATGGAAAAAAACAGATGAAGGAATTCAATTTGATAGTCCTTGGTCAAAAGGAAGACCAGGGTGGCATACAGAATGTGTTGTTATGATTAATGATTTATTTAGTGAAGGGCGTATTGATATTCATGGTGGTGGACAAGATTTAAAATTCCCTCATCATGAAAATGAGATTGCTCAATCAATGGCTTGTCATCAACACCCAATTGCTAATGTCTGGATGCATAATCAAATGATTAATATTAATAATGAGAAAATGTCTAAATCTTTAGGAAATGTTTTATGGGCAAAAGATTTGTTAAAAGAGTTAGGATGTAATGTTTATAAATGGTTAATGTTGTCAACACATTACAGAAATCCGTTAAATTTCACAGATGAAGTTTTAGGAAATGTAAAGAAAGAAGTTGCAAAGGTAGAAAATATTTTAAAACAAACATCTTTATATTTACAAGTCAATCAATGTCTAGATAAAGATTTTTGTAAAGATTCAGTAGATAAAATGGTTGAGGCTCTTTCTGATGATTTGAATACATCTTTAGCGTTATCACAGATTTTAGGACAAGTGAAAGTGTTAAATCAATTGATGCGTGTTAAAGAAAAAGATAATCAAGAAATTTCTCGAGGATACCAAACTCTTATTCATATGTTAGATGTTATGGGATTTATACATGAAACAAAACAGTTAACAAGTGAAGAGATTGATATGTATAATTTGTGGATGGAAGAAAAAGCAAATAAAAATTTTGAGAAAGCTGATCAATTAAGAAATCAATTGCAGGAAAAAGGAATTATATAGATGAAACCAGAGTTAATCAATCCGCTTGCTTTGGCGTATTTAGGTGATGGAGTTTTTGAGGTATATGTAAGAGAATATCTTATTGTAGAAAAAAATATCACGAAACCTGATTTATTACAAAAAGAAGCAATTCAATTTGTGAGTGCAAAGGCACAAGCTGAATTTATGAAAGAAGCTATTTGTAATCAGTGGGTTAATGATGAAGAAATAAGGATTTATAAAAGAGGTAGGAATGCTAAAAATACAAGGACAATGAAAAATACGAGTGTTATTGTTCATAATCAATCTTCAGGGTTTGAAGCTTTGATTGGTCATTTGTATTTATTGCAGAATGATGAAAGAATTGCTGAAATTTTTGAATTATATAAAGAATTTGTTATGAAAAATTTATGAAATAATATTGAGAAAAATGCGAGACATTTTAAGAGGTAAAATATGAGACAATATATATATGGAAGAAATACAGTTTTAGAAGCTTTGAAAGGAAATAAACCAGTTTATCAGGTTTATTTAATGAAGAATGTAAAAGATGATAAAATTATTGGACTTGCTAAAATGAAAAATGTAAAAGTCAATATCATAACTCAAAAAAATGTCTTAAAAGATTTAGTAGGACAAGTTGTTCATCAAGGAATTGTTGCTCAAATAGATGGCTATGGATATTATTCAATAGATGAGATATTAAAAAGTATTCCAAAGAATAAGCAACCATTATTAGTGATGTTAGATGGATTAGAAGATCCTCATAACCTTGGTGCGATTTTAAGAACATGTGATGCTATTGAAGTTGATGGTGTAATTATTGGAAAAAATAGAAGTGTTGCATTAACTTCAACTGTTGCTAAAGTTTCAACAGGGGCAATTGATTATGTAAAGGTTGCGCAAGTTACAAATCTTTCTAGAACTTTAGATGATTTAAAAAAACAAGGTTTTTGGGTTGTTGGTTGTGATTTAAATAATTCTCAGGACTATCGTGCTATTGACTATAACATGCCTATTGTTATTGTTATTGGTTCTGAAGGTTTTGGGATTTCTCGTTTGGTAAAACAACATTGTGATATGAATGTTGTTTTACCAATGACTGGACATGTTACTTCATTGAATGCTTCTGTAGCAACTGCTGTGATTTTATATCAAGTTTATAATTCTCGCCATCCTTTCAAGTAGAAAGGAGGTAACGTGGAACGTTACAATGATGAAGAATTATTATATTTAATTCAATGCCATAATGATGATGCTAAAAAATATTTGTTTGATATTTATCGTTGGCGTATTATGCAATGGATGAAACCTTTTAGTAAATATCAATATTTAGGTATTGAAATGGAAGATTTTATTCAAATTGCAATGATTAATTTTTGGAATGCTATTTTAAGTTATAGAAATGATTTAGAAGCATCGCTAAGCACATATGTGAAAATGGTCATTTTAAGAAGAACATATAGTGAAATTGCAATGAAAAAAGAAAAAAGATTATTAGATGGAAAAAAACTTGTTTCATTTGATGAATATGTAGGAGATGAAAATGGGTATGTTTATGGAGAGATTATTGAAGATCCTACAATAAAATTTCATCCTCAAAAGTTATTTGAAATTAGAGAAACTACATCACAATATTTAACACATTTTAAATCAAAGGCAAGTATCATTGAAAAAGATGTTATGGCTTATATGTTGTTGGGATATGAGGAAAAAGAAATTGCTAAAAAATTGAATATTCCTTTAAAAAGCGTATATAATGCAGCTTATCGTGGACATAAAAAAGTCAACCATTGACGAGATAAAATAAATATGTTACATTATAAGAACGATGAGGAGTGATAAGTATGAAACAAAAGGTTATATTGGTATGTACAGAGTGCTTATCACGTAATTATTCTATCACAAAAAATAAACGTGTTAATGTTGAGAGATTAGAGTTAAATAAGTTTTGTAAGAAGTGTGGAAAACATACATTGCATAAAGAAACAAAATAGGAGGAAATTATGAAGATCAAAGAATGGTTTACAATTAAAGGTATTCGCTCTGAAATTAAGAATATTCATTGGTTATCAAAAAAAGAATTGGTTTATAATTCAGGGGTTGTATTATTGTTTTGCTTTTTATTTGGCGTATACTTTTACGCAAGTGATGCAATTATTGCATTAATTTTAAAAGCATTAGGGATGAATTAGTATGCCAGGTATGAATGAAGAGGGAAGACGTTGGTATGTAGTGAATACATATTCAGGTCATGAAAATAAGGTTAAAGAAAACTTAGAAAAACGTGTTGAATCTATGGGGTTACAAGATTGTCTATTTAATATTGTTATTCCAGAACATGTTGAAACAGAGATTAAAGATGGTAAAAAAATTAATAAAGTTAAGAATATGTTTCCTGGATATGTCTTGGTTGAAATGATTATGACTGATGAAGCATGGTACATTGTTCGTAATACTTCAGGAGTTACAGGATTTATTGGGTCTTCAGGTGGAGGTGCGAAACCATTTCCATTACAAAAACATGAGATTGATCCTATTTTAAAGAAAATGGGTATTAAAACTTCACAAATTGAGATTAATTATGAAGTTGGAGATGATGTTAAAGTTTTATCTGGTCCATTTGCAGGTAGAGAAGGTAAAGTTGATTCTATTGATCAAGAAAAAGAGACAGCTATTGTGTTGGTTGATTTTTTAGGGAATTCTACACCTATGGAAGTGGAATTAATTCAATTAGAAAAAGTTGAAATTTAAAGAATACGGCTCCGTGTCAAGAGTGGAGGATTAAGGGATAGTTATCGAGAGATAGCTATT
>CAJUOS010000020.1 GCA_910588075.1 uncultured Erysipelotrichaceae bacterium
AAGGTCAGAAAGGAGAAAATACTCAACTTAGTGACCTAAATTGAGTATACGTGATATAAATGTCTGAACATATTCTTATTGTTGATGATGAAAAAGAGATTGCTAATCTTCTTGAAGTTTATTTACAAAATGATGGATTTGATGTTTATAAATTTTATAATGGTCAAGATGCTTTACAATGTATTGAAAATGAAAAGATAGATTTAGCTGTATTAGATGTTATGCTACCAGATATTGATGGGTTTAAAATATGTCAAAGAATTAGGGAAAAATATTTTTTTCCAGTTATTATGTTAACTGCTAAAGGAGAGGATCTTGATAAAATTATGGGATTAACTTTAGGTGCTGATGATTATATAACAAAACCTTTTAATCCTTTAGAAGTGGTGGCAAGAGTAAAGACACAAATAAGAAGATATAAAAGATATAATAATGAACATGTTGAAGAAATAAAGATGAATGAATATGATATTAGAGGGTTAGTGATTAATAAAGAGAATCATAAATGTTATTTATATCAAGAATTGTTAGATTTAACACCTATAGAATTTGATATTTTATGGTATTTATGTAAAAATCAAGGAAAAGTTGTTTCAAGTGAAGAATTGTTTGAAGCTGTATGGAAAGAAAAATATATTGATAACAATAATACAGTGATGGCACATATAGCAAGATTAAGGGAAAAACTTAAAGAACCATCAAGAAAACCAAAGTTTATTAAAACTGTGTGGGGAGTGGGGTATCAAATTGAAAAATAATGTGAATCGTTGGACACGAAAAGCTTTTATAAAGATTATTATTTATGCTAGCACTTATACATTTTTATTACTTTTTTCTGTTTTGATAGGACGATATATTTGTGCTTCTCTTCCTTGGTCAAATAATTTTTTATTTCATTTTTTGTCTTGGGTAAATAATCAAATTGTTGTTATTGTTTTTAGCTTTCTATTTATAGGATATCTTGTGATTGTTTATGTTCAATTAAAAAGAGCATATATAAATCTTGATGAAGTTACATCTGCAATAAAAAGTATCAATGATAATTCTACTGATTATATACAGTTAAATGATGTAGAATTAAAAGAAATTAATGAAATATTAAATCAAACAAAATCTGATATACAATTAAATCAACGAGCTGCAAAAGAAGCAGAGCAAAGAAAAAATGATTTGGTTGTTTATTTAGCTCATGATTTAAAAACACCTCTAACATCAATTATTGGTTATCTTTCATTATTAAGAGATGAAAGAGAGATATCTTCCCAATTACAAGAGAGATATCTTAATATTACTCTAGATAAAGCTGAACGATTAGAAGATTTGATTAATGAATTCTTCGAAATTACACGTTTTAATTTAACAGAACAAGTATTAGAGATTTCTAGAGTAGATATTGTCAGATTATTAGAACAATTAACATATGAATTTAAACCTATGTTAGATGAGAAACATTTGAAATGTCATTTACAAACACCTAAACAATTAGAAATCAAATGTGATATTCAAAAAATACAAAGAGTTTTAGATAATCTATTAAGAAATGCTGTGAATTATAGTTTTGAAAATACAGAGATTTCTATCATTTTAGAAGAAAAAGATGAAAATATTATTATTTGTTTTGAAAATAGAGGAAATACAATTCCTGAAGAAAAACTGCTTCATATCTTTGAACAATTTTTTAGGTTAGATAGTTCTAGAACAAGTCAGACAGGAGGAGCAGGGCTAGGATTATCAATTGCAAAAGAGATTATTGAACAACATGGAGGAACAATAACAGCTAAGAGTTATGATGAAAAAATTATTTTTGAGGTTAATATTCCTCGATTGTAAGAAAATCTTAAGAATTCAAACATAAAATCTTCATTTAATTTTATATGATTATTAAAAAAGAGCATTTTTCTTTTTGGTAAGATTGTTTTATCAAAAAGAAAATGCTTTTTTATTTGGGAGGAAGAGTTATGAAAAAGAAAAAAATAGGTATTATTTTTGGTGGAAAATCATCAGAATATGGTGTTTCTTTAGAATCATGTTATTCAGTTTTATCACATATAGATCAAAATAAATTTGAAATTTATATGATAGGTATTAATCAAAAAGGGGAATGGAAACATTTTGAAGGGGATATTCAAATGATTCAAAATGATACATGGGATAATCAATCTCTTCATAGTGTTTATGTGAGTTTAGATGCTTCAAAACAATGTTTAATAGAAGTCATAGATAACAAAATAAATGAAGTTCATATTGATGCTATTTTTCCTATTTTACATGGAAAAAATGGTGAAGATGGAACTGTTCAAGGAATTATTCAAATAGCAAATATTCCATTAATTGGATGTGATCTTTTATCATCAGCCTTGTGTATGGATAAATATAAGGCACATCAACTTGTAGAAATGAATGGTATAAAAACAGCTAAATCTGTTTATTTAGAAAATCAACAAGTTTATTCTATGAAACAAAAAGATATTTTTAAATTAAAATTACCTATTTATATTAAACCTTTGAAAGCAGGTTCATCATTAGGAATTAGTAGAATTGAATCTTTTGATTTATTGGATGAAGCTATTCAACATAGTTTTCAGTATGATGATGAAATTATTGTTGAAGAAGAAATTGAAGGTTTTGAAGTAGGATGTGCCATTATGGGGATTGATGATTTAATTGTAGGGAGAGTAGATGAAATTGAATTATCACAAGGTTTCTTTGATTTCGAAGAAAAATATTCTCTTCAAACTTCAAAGATACATATGCCTGCAAGAATTGACAAAGAGTTAGAGAAAAAAATTCAAACAATAGCAAAATCTATTTATAAAATATTAGGATGTCGTATTTTTGCAAGGGTAGATATGTTTTTAACGCCTCATCATGAAATTGTTTTTAATGAAGTCAATACAATACCAGGATTTACAGCTCATAGTCGTTATCCTCATATGATGGAAGGGGCAGGAATAAGATTTCAAGAATTATTAACACATTTAATAGAAATGGGGATTGAAGATGCAAACACTAGAACTATATAAGAAAGATATATATCATGGATTTTTAATTTTAGTGAATGAACATTATCATTATAATCATGTTCAATTACATTTAGCAGAATATTTTCATCATCTTTTACATAAAGATGTTTTTAAAATTTTAGATCATTTTTTTGAAAAATATCATTTTCATCATAAAATTGCAATTATTAGTGCTTATCGTAGTTTTCAAGAACAAAAACATATTTATGAACAATCATTGTTAGAAAATGGAAAAAATTATACACAACAATTTGTTGCAAAACCTCATTGTAGTGAACATGAGACAGGATTAGCTATTGATTTTGGACTAAAAAAAGAGAATATAGATTTTATTTGTCCAGAATTTCCATATGATGGTATTTGTCAAGAGTTTCGTCAATGTGCTTATCAATATGGTTTTATAGAAAGATATGCAGAGAATAAACAAGATATCACACATATAGCTAAAGAACCATGGCATTTTAGATATGTTGGTTTTCCTCATTCAATTATTATGAAAGAACAAGATCTATGTTTAGAAGAATATCATGATTTTATTAAAAATCATACAATATATAATCCATATATTTATGTTGCTCATCAAAAAATAATAGAAATTTTCTATGTGCCAATGACTCAAGAAAAAACAACTCTTTGTTTAAAAGATGATGTTGTTTATCAAGTTTCAGGAAATAACATAGATGGATTTATTATTACAACATGGAGAACATATTTATGAAAAAAGGGTATCCATGGATTGATAGAATGAGAATGGTTGCAGCCATATTGGTTGTAAGTATTCATATATCACCACTTTTACAACTTAATGCAACAGCAGATTTTATTTTAACAAGAATAGTTGGACGTTTAGCTGTTCCCTTTTTCTTCATAACAACATCATATTTCTTGTTTATTAATGGTTATCCATCAAATGAAAAAATAAAGAAAACATTAATTCAATTAAGTCAATGGTATCTTCTTTCTATGCTTATATATTTTCCAATAATGATTTATAATCATTATTTTCAATCCAGTGATTTATTTATTATTATAAAAGATTTATTAATTGATGGGACATTTTATCATTTATGGTATTTTCCAGCAGTTATGATAGGAATAATAATTGTTTTGGTATTAAAAAAATATTTTTCAATAAAAGTATCATTCATAGTAACTTTGTTTCTTTATTTCATAGGGTTATGTGGTGATTCATATTATGGTGTTATTCAAGTACCTATAATAAAAGATTTTATAAATGGGTTATTTCAATATATGGACTATACCAGAAATGGCTTCTTCTTTGCTCCATTATTTTTAATGATTGGTGTTTTTATAACTGAGCATCAAAGTAGATTAACATTGAAAGGAAATATAGTGTTATTAGTTATATCATTTTTATTAATGAGTTTAGAAGCTCAAAAGATTCATATGTTGGAAATTGTGAAACATGATTCTATGTATATATTATTACCTGTTGTTTCTTATTTTTTATTTCAATTATTAATTCTTCATCAAGGTGAACGTCATAAAAATATGAAAGATATATCACTTTATATTTATATTATTCATCCAATGATGATTGTTATTGTAAGAATGATAGGTAAAACTTTGAAATTAAATGTTATTGTAAGTCATAACTTTATTCAATTTATATGTGTTATAACTTTATCAATTGGAATATCAATTCTTATAAATCAATATTTACAAAGAGGTGAGAGAAATGAAACAAACAATGTATGATTGTTATAGAAGTTGGATAGAAATAGATTTAAAAGCATTACAACATAATATAATTGAACTTATTTCATTATTAGATGATCCTCAGCAGTTGATGGCAGTTGTGAAAGCTGATGCATATGGACATGGTGCAGTTCAAATTTCTCAAAAATTAAATCAAATGGGTATTTCATCTTTCGCAGTGGCGACTTTAAGTGAAGCTATTGAGTTAAGGGAAAATAATATAACAGGAGATATTTTAATTTTGGGTTATACAGATGCAAAGCAAGCAAAGTTAATTCATCAATATCAACTTATTCAAACTGTTGTAGATTATGAGCATGCTTTAGCATTAGAACAAGAACAAATTGATATTCAAGTCCATATAGCTGTTGATTCTGGAATGCACCGTTTAGGTTTAACATTGGCTCAAATACAAAAGATTAAAACAATCTATTCTTTTCAATATTTACATATTCAAGGTATCTTCTCACATTTATGTGTATCAGATGAAAAAACTCTTGCAAGTCAAAAATATACACAATATCAAATCAATAATTTTTTTGAAATTATTAAAGAATTAAAAAGGGATAAATTAGATGTTGGTAAAGTTCATATTCAAAGTAGTTATGGTCTATTAAATTATTCTACACTTCATTGTGATTTTGTAAGAGTTGGTATTATGATGTATGGTGTTTATTCATCAAAACAAGATCAAAACAATAATAAAATTTCATTAAATCCTGTTCTTTCATTAAAATCAAAAATCATTCATATTCATCATATACAAAAAAATGAAACAATTGGATATGGAAGAACATATCAATCAGATAAAAAAAGAAAAATTGCTATTGTACCTATTGGTTATGCTGATGGAATACCAAGAGATTTATCTAACTATGGATATGTTATTGTTCATAGTCAAAAAGTCCCTATCATAGGAAGGATATGTATGGATCAATTAACTATTGATATTAGTGATATTGATGGTGTTAATGAAGGAGATATTGTAACAATTATTGGACAAGATGGTATGGCCAATCAAGATGTAGAAACAATTGCTGAAATGTCACATACAATTTCTAATGAAATATTAAGTCAATTAGGAAGTCGATTACCTAGAATCATTAAAGGAGGACAATTATGCAAAGAAGGTATTATCAATCACATAAACCAAAAATAAGAATAAAACGTGTTCTTATTGTTGTTTGTTGCTTTTGTTTATTTGTTTTATTGGTTTTTTCTCAACTTACACGAATAAAATTAATGATAAAAGGTTATGATTTTCATTCACAAAATATTATCTTATCTTTAGATGATCAACAAATAGATGAATATTTATTATATAATAATAAGATTGATTTTCATAAATGGGATAAAGTTAAAAACCAACAACATTATTATGATTATCAATATTATTCTCAACTTCATAAAAATAAATCTATAAATGAGATTGTTAATGAAATAGATCAATTTTATCAATTATATGATAGAAAACTATCCTCATTAAAATATGATATTCAGATATGTAGGAAATTAATGAGAAATTATTCTATTAAAGAATTATCAATTCTTGCTAATTATCATTATACATATCCAAAAGTTAAAGATTATTTGGATATAAAAGGTTGCATGATTGATGATATACCACAATATATTCATTCTCAAAAAAGTGCATTAAAAGCAGTTCTATCTGTTTCTTATCCTTTTATTGATTCACATAATAAAATTCATTGTCAATATACTATAAATGAACCAGAAAATAATTTGGTTTTTATAAAAAAAGGATTTCAGGTTTCAAAGGATTACGTACCTCAAGATCTTGTAAAAGTTAGTATTCCAATAGCTCCAGATAATACACATAATATGTTAAGAAAAGAAGCAGCCCAAGCATTGAAAAAAATGTATGACGATGCTCTTCAACTTGATTATCATTTGGTGTTGAATAGTGGATATCGTTCATATCATGAACAAAAGAAGATATATGATGATTATTTTACGATTTATGATGAAGTAACAGCAAGTGGTTTAGTAGCATTACCTGGTTCAAGTGAACATCAATTAGGTTTAGGAGCAGATTTAACAAGTCAAAGTGTTATTGATAAACAAAGAATGGTTTTTGGTGATACTAAGGAATATCAGTGGGTAAGAAAAAATGCCCATTTGTATGGGTTTATTTTAAGATATCCACAAAATCAATCAGCATTAACAGGTACAGCTAATGAACCATGGCATATAAGATATGTTGGAAAAGATGTTGCTCAAGAAATATATAAAAATCAATGGACTTTTGAAGATTATATTCTTCATTATGGATTTGATTATCATATGACTAAAGAATAATATTTATTATTCTTTCAGATTGTAGACAAACCTCTAGTTTTTAATGAGAGGTTTTCTTATGTATAAATTTCTTTTAATGAAATATATCAAATTCTAAGCAATAGACAAGTGGATGAAACATTTTGGTATTGAATCCATAACAATGACAGCTTTCTTGTTCACCATCCCAATCATTATTCAGTTGAAGAAGTAAGGATTCGATTTCATTTTCAGCTATTTGAAAAGTAATAAAAAATTCATTATGATTTTTCAAAAGTGCATATGGACGTGAAGGAGATATAGAAAAATTGTCATTCATATTCATGAGTAATTGTTTAATATGATTTTCATCATTTTCATTTTCGCTTGATATAATAACATGTAATCTTGCTAACATAGAATCACCTCATATATCGTATTGTAACATAAAATAATTTTATTGGATAGATGAAACAACGTTTCATAAAATATATGATAAGAGTAGAAATAATGAAATATATTTATAAAATATTAAAGAAGTATTTACTCTTTTATTGATTTACAATACAATAGAGTTATGGTATAAGGAGGACAATATTGATGGAGAAAAAAATGCCAAAAGATTTTTATTGGGGTGGTTCAGTTTCATCTTTTCAAACTGAAGGACATAGAAATGAAGGAGGAAAAGGAGTTTGTATATATGATGTAAGACCTATGAATCCAGAATTTTCAGATTGGAATGATGCAATTGATGAATATACTCGTTATGATGAAGATATTGCATTGATGAAAGATATGGGATTCAATTTTTACCGTTTTAGTATTTGTTGGTCACGTATTATTCCAGATGGGACATTAGATGAACCAGTGAATGAAGAAGGAGTTAAATTTTATAGTGATCTAATTGATAAACTATTAGCTGCTGGTATTGAACCAATGATTACATTAGTACATTTTGATATGCCATATCATTTGGTTAAAAATTATAATGGTTTTGCATCTCGTTATGTTGTTGATTGTTTTGAAAGATATGCAAAAGTTTGTATTGAAAGATTTGGTGATAGAGTTAAACATTGGATGAGTTTTAATGAACAAAACTTACATAGTCAAATGTTAAGAGTTTCTAATGCTGAAGAAATTCCTGAAGGTGTTTCATTACCTAAACATTTATATCAAGTTACTCATAATGTTATGATGGCTCATTGTAAAGCTGTTCGTGCTTTAAGACAAATGCAACCAGATGCTAAGTTCTGTGGAATGGGAGCAGTTACTAATATTTATGCTTATGAAAACAGTCCAGAAAATAATTTGTTTGCAACACAAGCATATCAATTATTGAATACATATTTAGTTGATACTTTTGCTAATGGAAAATATCCTGAATATTGGAATGCATATCTTGAAAATAGAGGATGGTCTCCAGAATTAGAAGAAGGAGATGAAGAATTATTAAAATATACAGTTGATTATATTGCATTCTCTTATTATCGTTCAAATACTGTTAAGACTGGTCAATTTGATTATGAAAGACCAGCATGTGAATGTGTAAGTGAACAACAAATTCAAAATCCACATTGTTGGGCTAATGAATGGGGATGGGAAGTTGATCCAAATGGTTTCAGATGGACATTAAATGATTTGTGTCATAGAACAGGACTTCCAGTATTTGTATTAGAAAATGGTATTGGATGGAGAGAAGATAGAACTCAAGAAGAAATTGATCAAATGTTAGCAGAAGGAACAACAATCGAAGATGATTATAGAATTGATTATCATAGAGATCATATTCAAGCAATGAAAGATGCTATGTTTGAAGATGGAGTTGATTGTTTAGGATATATTACATGGGGTCCAATTGATATTTTAGCATCAATGTGTAATATGGATAAACGTTATGGATTTGTTTATGTTAATAGAACAAATAAAGATTTAAGAGATATGAAACGTATTCCTAAAAAATCATTTGCTTGGGTAAAGAAAGCATTTGAATCTAATGGCGAAGATTTAGATTAATATTTTAAAATAATATATATAACTTAAAGCGGACATGATGTCCGTTTTTTGTATACTATGATTGATAAATCTATGTCTGTTTTTGCTTTATTGTTATTTGTTTGATATTATAATAAAATAGAATTGATGATGAATATATTCTTTATAAAAAGAATAAGTTAATTTTGAGTTTATAATATTTATATAGAATAAAAATATTAATAAAGGAGGATTTCAAATGATACAGATAAAAAACATTTGTAAAGTATATAGAACTGGTCATTTAACTCAAAAAGCATTAGATAAAGTTAGTCTTAATTTGAGAGAAAATGAATTTGTTGCGATATTAGGACCTAGTGGTTCTGGAAAAACAACACTATTAAATATTATTGGTGGTCTTGATCGTTATGATGAAGGAGATTTAATTATTAATGGTATATCAACAAAAAATTATAAAGATAGAGATTGGGATTCATATAGAAATCATACAATAGGTTTTGTTTTTCAAAGTTATAATTTGATTCCTCATCAAACAGTTTTATCAAACGTAGAACTTGCATTAACTATATCAGGTATATCTAAAGAAGAACGAAAACAAAGAGCAAAAAAAGCACTTGAACAAGTAGGACTTGGTAATCAAGGACACAAGAAACCTAATCAAATGTCTGGAGGTCAAATGCAACGTGTTGCTATTGCTAGAGCGTTGGTTAATGATCCAGATGTTTTATTAGCGGATGAACCTACTGGAGCATTAGATAGTGAAACAAGTATACAAATTATGAAATTATTAAAAGAAGTTGCTAAGGATCGTTTGGTTGTTATGGTTACCCATAATCCTGAATTAGCAGAAGAATATGCTACACGTATTGTACAATTACATGATGGTGTTATTTATTCTGATTCTTTACCATTTGAGGTGAATTCATTGGATAAACCAAAACATCAAAACATGGGAAAAGCATCAATGTCTTTTTTAACAGCATTATCATTAAGTTTTCATAACTTAAGAACAAAAAAAGCAAGAACAATACTAACATCATTTGCGGGTTCAATAGGAATTATAGGGATTGCTTTGATATTATCATTATCTAATGGAGTCAATCAATATATACGTTCTATTGAAGAAGAAACATTATCAGAATACCCATTACAAATCCAAAGTACAGGAATTTCTATGGGGGCAATGTTTACTGATGAACAATCAGATGAAGATAAGGTTAAAGATGCTTCAAAAATTCAAGTTGCACAAATGATTACAAATATGTTTTCTAAGATTGGTTCAAATGATTTAGAATCATTAAAAAAATATTTCGATAGTGAAAATAGTCAGATTGATAAATATACAAATTCAATAGAATATAATTACAATGTATCTCCACAAATATATAGTTTAAAATCAAATAAAGTGAGACGAGTTCATCCTGATAGTTCATTTTCATCATTAGGATTAGGAGCTTCAACAACTTCAAATAGTTTTATGTCAATGGCAATGAGTACAGATGTTTTTTTTCAAATGCCTAATAATCCTAATCTTTATGAAAATCAATATGATATTAAATCTGGACGTTGGCCAAAAAACTATAATGAATGTGTTTTGATTTTATCAAAAAGTGGTAAAATAAGTGATTTTATGCTTTATACTTTGGGACTCCGTGATTTTAAAGAGCTAGATGATATGGTTCATCAATTTTCTAATGAAGAAAAAGTAGATACTCCACAATATAATCAAGCGTATTCTTATGATGAGGTTTTAGGAACAGAATTTAAACTTGTAAATGCTTGTGATTATTATGAATATGATCAAACGTATAAAGTCTATAAAGATAAAACAGATGATAAAAAGTATATGAAAGATTTGGTTCAAAAAGGAGAAACATTAACAGTTGTGGGTGTTGTTCAACCTTCAGAAGATGCTTCAGCAATGATGTTAGGCTCTGGTATAGGTTATCCTGCTTCTTTGACTCAACATGTGATTGAAGCATCACAAAAAAGTGATATTGTAAAGAAGCAATTAGCACATCCAGATATCAATGTTTTGACTGGTAAATCTTTTAAAGAAAGTGAAAATAATAAAAAATTTGATATGAAATCATTGTTTACAATTGATGCTAATACAATGAAAAAAGCTTTTACTTTTGATCAAAATCAAATATCATTAGATATGAATAATATAGATTTCAGTCAAATTAAATTAGATACCAATACTTTACCATCTATTGATTTGTCAACACTTTTATCAGATATAAAGATAAATTTAACTCAACAACAAATAGAAAAATTAAGTCAAACATTAATAACTGATTTTCAAAAATATATTATTAAAAATCATTTTACTGATCCTGAGAAAATGAATGAGTATTTTATTGCCTATTTACAAAATGAGCAAACACAATTATTTATTGGACAAGAAATAACAAATGTACTCAAGGAATCTGGGATAACAGAACAATTACAAACAACTTTAGAAACACGTATACAAACAATGATGTCTCAATATAGTGAACAAATTATACGTTCATTACAACAACAATTAGAAACTCTTATGGCTCAACAAATGGAAGCATTAACTCAAAATATGCAAAAGGCATTTAAGATTGATACATCTATGTTTGCGAAAGCAATTAAAGTGAATGTAAGTGAAAAAGAATTATCTGAGTTAATGATGTCATTAATGACAACTGAGACAATATCTTATGATAATAATCTAAAAAAACTTCAATATGCTGAATTTGATAAACCTAGTGGAATTAATATATATCCCAAAGATTTTGAAACGAAACAAGAAGTGATACGTATTTTAGATGATTATAATGCAAAAATGAAAGATATTGATGAGGATAAGGTTATTTCTTATACTGATTATGTAGGAACATTGATGTCATCAGTAACAGATATGATTAATGCTATTAGTTATGTTTTGGTTGCTTTTGTTGCTATTTCATTAATTGTTTCTTCTATTATGATTGGTGTTATTACGTATATTAGTGTTTTAGAACGTAAAAAAGAAATTGGTATATTACGTGCAATAGGAGCATCTAAGAATAATGTATCACAAGTATTTAATGCCGAAACAATCATGATTGGATTATTAGCTGGAATATTAGGAATAGTGATATCCTTGTTGTTATTGATACCTGGAAATATGCTTATTCACCAATTATCTGGAATTAATAGTATTAATGCAACAATTCCAATCAATGCAGCTATTATTCTTGTTGCATTAAGTGTTATTTTGACATTTTTAGGAGGATTAATTCCTGCTAGAAAAGCGTCTAAAAGTGATCCTGTAACAGCATTAAGATCTGAATAGGAGAAT
This sequence comes from uncultured Erysipelotrichaceae bacterium, assembly GCA_910588075.1. Classification (GTDB taxonomy): domain Bacteria; phylum Bacillota_I; class Bacilli_A; order Erysipelotrichales; family Coprobacillaceae; genus MGBC163490. The sequence continues at coordinate 12,328 of CAJUOS010000020.1, forward strand.
ATGAAAGACTTGTAAGTTTGTTTTGAATACATTAAAGTTGATTTAACTTTTTGGTGTTCATTTCAAAACAAGTCTTTTTTTGTTAATGGTAAAAACTTTATTAAAGTCATTTTTTTAAAATTAAGGTTATTTTGTATCAAACACGAAGTTGAAGGGAATAAAATGTTTTATATAACTATAAAGATTTTGAATATATAAATTGATGATATCATAATACAAAGTAATGAAGAAAATCTATACCAGTTATTTATTGAAAATCTATATGTTTAATAAATTGACTTTACAATTATGCCTTTGTTACAATAGAAACAATAGAAGGGCGTGATCACAATGAATTTATATGATATTACAAAAAAATATATATTAAATGATATAGAGCTTGTTATTATTGAAACAATAATAAATGAATTAAGTAAAGGAAATCAAAAAATATCAATTCGAGATATTGCAAGTCAAACATATGTATCTACAACAATAATTGTAAAATTAGCTAAAAAATTAGGATTTGTAGGATATAGTCAAATGATTTATGTATTAAATGAAAGTATTCATCAAAAGGTTTCTATTGAAAACTTATCTCATTTATCTGAATTTGTAAATAATGCTGATATTGATAAAGTACAAAAATTAATAGATGATATATATCAACATAAACATGAAAAAATATATTTGGTTGGTGTAGGATTTTCTGATATTATTACACATTACTTTTTAAAAAGGTTAGCTTCATTTGATATTTTTGCATATGATGGAGCTCCTATTGATTGTATTAATGCACGAAGTAAACCTTCTATTACTATTATTTTTTCTAAAAGTGGAGAAACTGCTGATTTGATTCAAATTATTAAACTTTCTAAAAAAATGGGCCATACAATATATTCGATAACAACATCTAGACAATCTACAATAGCACAGTTGTCTGATTATCATATTGAATTAGAATATAAACGTAATAAACTTTTTGATACCCCTGATTATTATGTTGGTACAGGGATATTTGTTGTGGAAAATATTCTTGCAGAAGTGATGAAAAAAGAAGAGGGTTAATATGTTTTTAAAAAAGTTAACATATTTTTAAAGGGACTGGTTCTATTGTGGACTAGTTTTCTTTTTGCTAAAATTTGATTATCAAAAGAGTGCACATTTTGATAATCAAATAGAGGAGGAAATTTATGAAACAAAAAAAATATTCAGTTGTAATTTGTGGAGGAGGAAGTACATATACTCCAGATATGATGGAATTATTATGTATGTTACAAAAATCTTTTCCATTAAAAAAAGTGGTTTTATATGATGTTGATGAAGATAGGCAAAAAATTGTTGGGGACTATGGTCATATTATGTTTCAAGAATACTATGAAGGACTTGAATATTATTATACAACAGATAAAGAATCAGCATTTAAGGATATGGACTTTGCATTTGTTCAAATTAGAGCAGGTGGTATGGATCAAAGAAATAATGATGAAAAAATTCCTTATAGATATAATACTATTGGTCAAGAAACTTGTGGACCAGGAGGCTTAGCTTATGGAATAAGAAGTGTTATTCAAATGGTTGAACTCATTAAAGATATTCGTGCTTATGCAAAAGATGCATGGATTATCAATTATTCTAATCCAGCAGCTATTGTTGCTGAAGCAACAAAGAGAGTTTTTCCAAATGATAAAAAAATTATTAATATTTGTGATATGCCTACAAGTGTTTTAGACGCTTATTTACCATTGATTGGTTTAAAAAGAAGTGATATTCAACCTGTGTATTTTGGATTAAATCATCTTGGTTGGTTTACAAGATTAATTAATCGTAAAAGTGGATATGATCATATGCCTGATTTATTAAAATATATTCAAGATCATTATGAAGAATTGCATCAACAATTCCAAGATAAAATTACAGGTGAAAACGACCATTGGGGTATTACATTTTTAAATCATTTAGAAATGATGCGTGATTTCCCTTACTCATTACCTAATACATATAACTTATATTATTTGTATCCAAATAAGAGCTTTTCTCATTATTCATTAGAAAGAACAAGATATGATGAAGTTATTGAGGGAAGAGAAACAACAGTATTTAATTATTGCAAGAAAGTTACAGAGTTAGGAAAGATGAAAGGCACTGAATATGATTTGTCTTATCGTATAAATCCTAATAATCATGCAACAACTGATGATATTGAATCTAAAACAGTTTATGCAGATAATGATGTTCATGCAGCATATCTTGTTGAGTTGGTTTTATCTATTATTAATAATGCACAAGATTTTGGATTAGTCATGGTGAAAAATAATGGTATTTGTACAAATTTGGATAATGAAATGATGTTAGAAGTATCTTGTTTGATTGGTACAAATGAAATTATGCCTTTACAAGTTGGTGAAGTGCCTACATTTGAAAAAGGTTTACTAGAGAATCAATATGCATGTGAAAAACTACTTGTTGATGCTGTATTTGAGCATGATGATTTAAAATTATTACAAGCATTTACTGAAAATAGAATTGTAAGAGATGTAGAAGTTGCTAAACAACTTATTGCTGAATTCAAAAAGGTAAATAAAGATTATTGGCCTCAATTTAAATAAACATAATAAAAGGAGAAACTTATGAATATATTTACAGATTGGTTAGATAAAACACTTATGCCAATATCAACAAAACTTTCAGAAAATAAATATTTAAGTGCTTTGCAAGATGGTTTAATGTTTTCAATGCCTATACTTATTGTTGGATCTATTTGCATTATCATAGGTGATTTTCCATTACCTATTTTCCAAGAAACAATGACATCGCTTTTGGGTGATATTTGGGGAACTTGGTGTTGGGATATTATGGTTCCAGCAACAACAGGATTGGTTTCGTTGCTTTCTATTATTGGAATAGCGAATAGTTTAGCTATTAAGAATAAAGTTGAGTCACTTTCAGCAGTTGGTATTTCTTTATCAGCATACTTTATTTTATTAGCTCAAATGGAAGATGGTGGATTTGCAGTTTCTAACTTTGAAGCTCAAGGATTGTTTACAGCTATGATAACTGCTTTAGTAGCTACTTCTATTTATAGTTATGTTATTAATAAAAATTGGATTATTAGGATGCCAGAGAGTGTTCCTTCTTTTGTTGCAAGATCATTTAATGCATTAATACCAGCAGCAGTAACATTACCTATATTCTTAATTGTTAGAATTCTTGTTTCATTGACTCCATATGGAACAGTGACATCATTTGTTATTCAAGCTTTACAAATGCCACTTGCTAATATTACAACTTCTTTAATAGGAACTTTATTTGCATCATTTTTAAATTCATTTATATGGTTTTTTGGTATTCATGGTTCATCAGTTGTTGATTCTTTTATGGATCCAATATGGTATGCAACACGTGCTGAAAACTTAGCTATATATCAAACAGCAGCGACTGCTGTAAGACCATATATTGTGACTATGGATTTTATTAATTTCTTTGTATTCCTTACTGGTTCTGGTATAACTTTACCTCTTACAATAATTATGGCATATAAATGTAAATCTAAGCGTTTGAAACAAATTGGAAAATTATCAATTTTACCTGGCATCTTTAATGTTAATGAACCTGTTATATTTGGTATGCCAATTGTTTTAAACCCTATGATGCTTGTTCCATTTGTTTTAGCACCTACATGTTCTGTATTGATAGCTTATTTATCAATGTATATGGGCTTAGTTCCTTATCCAACAGGTGTTACAATTCCATGGACAACTCCTGCACCTATTGCTGGTTGGTTAATGTGTAATGATTGGCGAGGAGGATTACTACAAATAGTTGTATTAATTGTTTCAGGATTAATTTATTATCCATTTATTAAATCTTTAGATAAAAAATATATAGTAGAAGAAAATGCAGAAAAGAAATAGTTTAAGAAGAGTCTTTGCCTATATTATAGATTGGTTCTTGAGTTTACTATTGTATAGTTTTATAACATTATTTTATTATTCTATTGTAACACAATTAAAAACAACACAAATTGATTTTCACAATCTATCTCTCTTTGAGGGGAGTGTTATAATGTGTATTTGTTTTGCTGTTTATGTCTTGTATTTTGTTATGATTCCTTTAACAAACAATGGACAAACTATGGGTAAAAAAATATGTCATCTTAAAGTTGTCTATAATGATTCATTATTAAAGACATGTATTTTAAGAGTTTTATGCTTGTTGTTGATAGAAGGATTTCTATTTTATCCATCTTTTGTACTCATACAATTTATTGAATGTTATATGAATGAAAATCTAGCGTCCATACTGTATCAAGTTTCTATTGCTATAACATTCTTATCTTGTTTAGTATATATGTTTAAAAACAGGTTCATTCATGACTATATATCACATAGTCAAGTTATTGTAGATGAAGATTGTATTAAAGGATAAAAAGATTAAATTGAAGTATTTTTAAAGATAATTTAAAATCTAGTGTGGTGGATTGTCAATACCCTTAAGTTAAGGATGTTATTATAACAAGGAGATAGATTTAAAAATATCTCCTTGTTTTTTTGATTTTTCTCATAAATTAGTTGATAAAATATTTAAAAGTAGTATCAATACTACACTTTTTTAGCTTTAATAAAACAAAAATTCCAATAACTTTTGTATAATTTTCTCTTCAGCCATAAATATTAACTCCTTAACTAAATGACATTGGGTGAATTTTAAAAAGTTTTAAAGTTTACATGTGATGATTTTGAAAAAAACTTTAAAAGTAGTGCTTATCAAGAAAAGTATATAAATCATTTTAATTTAATGATATTTCATAAAGAAGAATCATTGTCCAATCATTATATAATTAAATTACCTAAATGTATTGACAAATAAAGAAATAGTGATAGAATAAAATTAACATATGAACAAGTGTTCATATAATAATATAAAAAGGAGATATAAATATGAAAAAGACTTATAAAATTGAAGTGGATTGTGCAAATTGTGCAAATAAAATGGAAGAAGCTGCTCAAAAAACTCAAGGAGTAAAAAATGCAGTTGTTAATTTTATGACATTAAAAATGATAGTAGAATTTGAAGATGGTGTTGATCCGAAAGAAGTTATGAATGAAGTTGTTAAAAATTGCAAAATTGTTGAAGATGATTGTGAGATTTTTTTATAAGATATGATGAATATTGTTTTTAAGGAGATGGAGAAAAATGAATAAGAAGCAAAAAAGAGTTTTACAAAGAATTATTATTTCTTTTATTTGTATTCTTTTGTTTGAATTGATATCTGTAAAAGATTATTTTGAGTTTTTTCTCTATATGATTCCTTATCTTATCATTGGTTATGATATTTTAAAAAAGGCAATGAAAGGAATTGTCAAGCGACAAGTTTTTGATGAAAATTTTTTAATGGCAGTTGCAACAATAGGGGCTATCGCTTTAGGAGATTATAAAGAAGGGGTAGCAGTTATGTTATTTTATCAAATAGGAGAATTGTTTCAAAGTTATGCTGTTGGAAAAAGTCGCAGAAATATTAGTGACTTAATGGATATTCGACCTGATTATGCTAATGTTGAAAAAACAGATGGGACTGAAGAAAAAGTTGATCCTGATGAGGTTGAGATTGGGAGTTTTATTATTGTTAAACCTGGAGAGAAGATTCCTATTGATGGTGTAGTTGTAGAGGGAAAAACAGCTTTAAATACAAGTGCTTTGACAGGAGAAAGTGTTCCTAGAGAAGTCGATGTAGGTGATGAAGTGATTAGTGGTTGTATTAATTTAACAGGATTATTAAAGATAAGAACAACAAAAGAATTTGGAGAATCAACAGTTTCTAAAATTTTAGATTTGGTTGAAAATGCAAGTTCAAAGAAATCAAAATCTGAGAATTTTATTTCAAAATTTGCTAAATATTATACTCCAGCTGTTTGTTATGGAGCAGTCGCATTAGCTGTTCTTCCACCTATTGTTAATTTAATATTTTTTAATATTTCTCCACAATGGAATGAATGGATTTTTCGTGCTTTGACGTTTTTGGTTATTAGTTGTCCATGTGCTCTTGTTATTAGTATTCCACTTAGTTTTTTTGCTGGAATTGGAGGAGCAAGTCATGAGGGTGTCTTAATCAAAGGCTCAAATTATTTAGAAACACTTTCACAAACAAAATATGTTGTTTTTGATAAAACAGGAACAATGACAAAAGGTGTATTTGAAGTGAATGGGATTCATCATGCAAAATTAGATGATTCTCAATTATTAGAATATGCAGCTTTAGCAGAAAGTTATTCTAATCATCCAATTAGTAAAAGTTTACAAAATGCATATGCCCAAGATATTGATAAAAGCCGAGTTACTCATGTTGAAGAAATAAGTGGAAAAGGAGTTATTGCTCATGTAGATGAAAAAGTAGTGGCTGTTGGTAATGATAAACTGATGAAAAGTCTTCATATTGATTATCATGAATGTCATCATGTTGGAACAATTGTTCATGTTGCTATTGATCAAGAGTATGCAGGTCATATTTTTATTTGTGATACATTAAAACCAACTGCTAAAAAAGCTATTGCAGAACTTAAACATATAGGTATGAAAAAAACAATTATGTTGACAGGTGATATGCAAAACGTTGCTTTTCAAGTTGCTCAGGATTTAGGAATTGATGAAGTTTATAGCGAACTTTTACCTAGTGATAAAGTTGAAAAAGTTGAAAGTATTTTGCAAGCTAAAGATAATAAAGAAAAAGTTGCATTTGTTGGTGATGGAATTAATGATGCTCCAGTATTATCTCGTGCTGATATTGGAATTGCAATGGGAGCTTTAGGATCGGATGCTGCCATAGAAGCCGCAGATATTGTTTTGATGGATGATGATCCATTAAAAATAGCTAAAGCTATTAAAATTTCAAAAAAATGTATTCGAATAGTATATGAAAATATTTATTTTGCTATTGGTATTAAACTGATTTGTTTGGCATTAGGTGCTATTGGAATAGCCAATATGTGGACTGCTATATTTGCTGATGTTGGAGTTATGGTTATTGCAGTCTTAAATGCTATAAGAGCATTATATGTGAAAAATTTATAGAAAGAGGTAAAAAATTGGATAATCAGAAAATAGAGTGTTGTGATACATTAGAGATTCATACAGAATTATTAAAAATAGTAGAAGAAAAGATGCCTCCAGAAGAAGAATTATATGATTTGGCTGAGTTGTTTAAAGTATTTGGTGATTCTACAAGAATTAGAATATTATTTGTTTTATTTGAAGCAGAAGTATGTGTATGTGATTTGGCAGAGACATTAAATATGACACAATCAGCTATTTCACATCAACTTAAAATTCTCAAACAAAATAAATTAGTAAAGAGTAGACGTCAAGGGAAATCAGTTTTTTATTCGTTGGCTGATGGACATGTAAGAACTATTATTAATCAGGGATTGGAACATGTAGAAGAAAGTATATAAAAAAATCTAGAGTTTTCTAGATTTTTTTGTATTCAAAACTTATTTTTGAAATTTTTTAGCTAAATTTTCTACTTGACTTTTAGAAACACCAAAACGTTGGCAAAGTTCTTCTATATATTGATTCAATTCATCAGGAGATTTATTTTTTAAATCATCTTCATGAATACCTAACATATTCATCATAGATTTGACTTGTTTAAATATTTGGGGATTTCCTTGTTGATAATGATTCATGATATCATCATAATATTTTTGTTGATTTGAAAAATCTTGTTCATTTTTTTGATTGATTTGATTTTGAATATCAATAAGTATATCTATTTCTTCACTATCTAATTGAAGTTCATCAAAGAAATCTAAAGCTTGTTGACATAGAATTTCTAATTCATATTGATAGTTTTCATCATCTAATGTTTGAATGATATCTAAGTTTTGATAGAACTCATGAATTTGATTGTTTTGTTGAGATGTTAATTCTAAATCTTCATAATTATTATTTTCAATATCTTGTAATATACATTGAATATAATGTTCTATTTTTTCATGAATAGACATCTGCAATTCAATTTCAATATGACAAAGATATGAAAGAGCGTTCATAAAATTTTCAATATTAATATTTTCATCATCGATTAGATATTCTTGTTGATGAGTTTTAATTCTTCCAATTTGTTTTTGATGTCTATGTTTTTCTAAAATGAGGGAAGACATGTTTTTCAATTCAATACAGCCTTTTTGATTGAATTGAAAATAAATATTATCTAAGTTTATTATCATTCCCATGCTACCATTTTGTTCAATGCTTGTATCTATAAATATAACAATATCTAGTATTTGATTATTGCCATATAAATATATAGCATTCCCTATTTGAGAAGGGATATTGTGATAAGTATAATATTGTCCTGTTTTTATAATATCTTTATTTATATATAATAATAAATCATCTTTATTCATAAAATCATCCTTTCTTATTTATCTTATCAATTTTATTAATAAAAAGAAAGAGATTATAGAATAATGAATAATAGGATTTTTTATATTTCGTTAAGAAAACATAGATTTATGTTAAATGAACATGATATAATAAAAATAATAAAGATTGAGGAAATATTATGAATAAAAAAGAGAAATTAAGACAGCAATTATTAGAACAAACATTTGGTAAAAATGCTAAAAATAGAAGAATAAATTCATTTAATATATCAAGTGATTTTAATGAAACTTCTCATGATTTAGAAGATATAGCTAAATATCAACAAAGTCAAATAGAAGAATTATCACAGTCTTTGAGTCATGAAGAGATTGATAAATTAAATCAAGAAATGGAAAAAGATTTTGGAGTTAAAATAATAAGTTCACAGAAGATTGATGATGAATTATTAAATAAAGTAGAAACAAGTTTAATTCAAACATGGCATTATGATGAAATGATTCATGAATTTATAATGACTATGAAAAAAATAATGATAATGAATAAAAAAGAAAGTTCATTTTTATTTTATAATATTGAAGGGAAGGATATTAAAAATATATTTAATGATTATGCTAATAGAGTGTATCAACAAGATATAACTTATTTAAGTATTTTAAATTATACTCAACATATAGACATATTTTATCAAGATATATATCGTTGTTTATATAGTAATCAAAAAATAATAGTTATTGATTATCTGGAACATTTACCTATTACATTTATACAGCCATTATTGTCTTTATTAAAAAATAAAGAAATGTTATTAACAAAAAGATATATGGAAGTTGATGGATGTTTAAAAGAAACTCATAATCAATTAGTTAAAGATGCTATTTCATCATTAAAATGGGAAGATAAATATATTGTTTTTTTAACTCATCATTCACTTAATGATTTAACTAATAAGTTTGGAACTCCTTTTATAAAAAATATTGATGAATGTATAGAATATCATGGTTTAAAATATGATGTATATCAACATGTTTTATTAAATAAATATCATTCTTGGAAAGAAAGCGTTGAAAAACAAATGAATATAGTTTGGCATGATAATCAAATTTATCAATATTTATTACATGAAAAAATAACAATTGATGATGTTGATGAATATTTAGAAAGAATTTTTGAAAAGATTATTGATATTAAGGAAAATTATCAATTATCAGATATTGAATTTGAGATGAAAGATCATCATTTATTAATAAAATTAAATGAAGAAAAAATAGAGATATTTCAAGAAGAAAATAATGAATTGGATGATATAGATCAACAATTAAATGAATTAATAGGATTGCAAGAAGTAAAAGATTATTTAATGTCTTTGAAACAGTATTATGCAACTATGCAAAAACGAAAAAAGCAGGGTAAAAAAGTCATGGAAGTAAGTAAACATATGATTTTTATGGGAAATCCTGGAACTGGGAAAACAACTGTTGCAAGGATTTTAGCACAATATTTAAAAGCCATAGGAATATTAAAAAGTGGTCATTTGATAGAAGTATCTAGAAAAGATTTAGTAGGACAATATGTAGGGCATACAGCTGTTCAAACCAGTCAGGTGATTCATTCAGCATTAGGTGGAGTTTTATTTATAGATGAAGCTTATTCTCTTTATAGAGGGAAAGATGATAGTTTTGGGTTAGAAGCTATTGATACATTAGTGAAAGCTATGGAAGATATGCGAGATGAATTTATTGTTGTATTAGCAGGGTATAAAAAAGAGATGAATCTTTTTTTAGAATCTAACTCTGGATTACGATCACGTTTTTCTAATATGATAGAGTTTAAAGATTATACTGGAGAAGAACTTTATCATATAGCATGTTCTATTGCAAAAGGAAAAGATTATATGATTGATAAAGCGTGTCAAGAGCCTTTGATTGAGTATTTACAACAAATAAATGAGCAAGAAGGTGGAAATGGGCGACTTGCTAGAAATATTGTAGAAAAAGCTATTATTCATCAAGCATCAAGAGATTGTTTTGATGATTTGTTGATACAAGAAGATTTCTATTTGAAAGGATGTGAAAATCATTGAGTAAAAAAAATATAGAGATTGTTCACTATCCTTCATTAATACCATATATCATTGTTGGTGTTGTTTATGTGATTGGAACATTTATTTTTCCTATGTATAAGTTTTATAGTTATATTATATTAATGATTTTATCTATAAGTGTGTATGTTTTTTTAAGAAAGATGAATGTTTTTAAAGATCAAATTGTAGAAATTGAAAAACCAATTCAATATGAATACAGTGAGTTAGAGGAAATATGTCAATTAGGTTATGAACAAGTAGAAATATTAAAAAATCTTGTGAAAGTTATTGATAATTTGGAACTTATTAATAATTTAAATGATATTATTCATACAAGTGAAGCTATATTAATTTTGGTTGAAGACAATCAAAGTTTATTTAAAAAGGTAAGAAAGTATTTTCATTATTATCTTGCAGAAGTTATTCGTATTCTTCAACAATATGATGATTTTGAAAATGATTCATTAAATAGTGAAAATACAAAAGTTTCTAAAGAAAAAATTGAAGTGATGATTGCGAAAGCTAATAAAAGTTTTTTAGATTTTTATAATGATTTATATGCTGGCAAAGCTATGGACGTTAATGTAGATTTAAAAGTTTTTGATAGTATGTTAAAGAAATTAGATTGAGAGGATGAGAAAAAATGGAAGAAGGAAAAATTCAATTAACATTACCAAAAGAAGAAAAAGAGGATATAAGTTTAACTTTACATCCTGAAGAAAAGAAAGAAGAAAAGATTGAGAAATCTATTGAAGTAGTTAAAATGGAAGATAGTTTATCAAAAGATGAACTTAAACAAGTTGAGGATTTTTCAAAACAAATTGATATTCGTGAAACAAATGTGATTTTACAATATGGTGCTGATGCTCAAAAGAAAATTGTTGAGTTTTCTGATACAGCTTTAAATAAAGTGAAAACAAAAGATTTAGGACAAATAGGTGATATGCTTGGTGGACTTGTTACTGAATTAAAAGGATTTAATACTGAGGAAGATAAAGGTGGCTTTTTAGGCTTGTTTAAAAAGGCAGGAAATCGTGTTGCTGCTTTAAAAGCAAGATATGATAGTGTTGAAAAAAATGTTGATAAAATTACTGGAGTATTAGAAGATCATCAAATTCAATTGATGAAAGATATTGCTTTGTTAGATGAATTATATGATCATAATTTAATTAATTTTAAACAATTGACAATGTATATTTTAGCTGGAAAAAAATGTTTAGAAGAAGCAAGACAAATAGAATTACCTCGATTGGTTGAAAAAGCTAAAAAGACAGGGTTAGCTGAGGATTCACAATTAGCTAATGATTATGCAAACTTTTGTGATCGTTTTGAAAAGAAGTTACATGATTTAGAATTAACACGTATGATTTCTATTCAAATGGGTCCACAAATTCGATTAGTACAAAATAATGATACTTTGATGTCTGAAAAAATTCAATCTACATTGAATAATACAATTCCTTTATGGAAATCTCAAATGGTACTGGCTCTAGGTGTTGAGCATTCTAAACAAGCAATGGAAGCACAAAGAGAAGTAACAGAGATGACAAATGAATTATTACGAAAGAATGCTGAAACATTAAAAATGGCTTCTGTTGAAACAGCTAAAGAAGCAGAACGTGGAGTAGTTGAAATTGAAACACTTCAATATACAAATAAACAGTTAATTGAAACTCTAGATGAAGTTATGAAAATTCAAGATGATGGTCGTCAAAAACGTCGTGATGCTGAAGCTGAATTAACACGTATCGAGAGTGAATTAAAAGCTAAATTATTAGAGGTTAGAAATTAATATGAGTTATACTCAAAAAAGTATAATTGTCAAAGGAATAGTTATTATTGTGATTGTTTTAAGTAGTTTGTTAAATGGACATTTACAAATGAATAGAAAGGCAAATCAGGTAGAAGATATATTTATGAATGGTGAAGATGGAAGTGGACTTTCTATTCATTATGATTTAAAAAAAATTGATGATAGTATGTCTTATTGTATTTCTTTAGCAAAAGCTAACCATCAAGAAAATAATCATTATATCAAACAAGTCAATAATCTTCATAAAAATTTTTCATCATTAAAAACAATCAAACAATATAGCCAATGGTATAATGATGTTCAAGATCATTTTCCATTAGCTATGGGTTATTTGGAAAGCTTATCATTAAGTCAAGAACATAGAAATATGCTTTCTAAATATCAAGCTACTTATAAATCAGCAACACATACAATTGCTTATTCACCCTATAATCAATATGTTAGAGATTATCAAGAAGAAACAAGTGGATGGTTTGCAGAAATAATAAAAAAAGGAACTCATGTAAAGGAGGTTGATTCTTTTGATTAAAAAAATATGGATGTCTTTTCTTGTGTTTATGTTATGTTTAGTATCCATTTCTGCATTGAGTATACCTAAACAAGATAGTTGCATATATGTTAATGATTATGCAGATGTGATTAGTGATCAGACAAAACAATCTCTTATTTCTATGAATCAATCTTCAGATTATTCCACTGGTGGTTATGTTGTCATTGCAACTTTTGATTTTGTTGAAGGGGACTTATATGATTATGCATATAAGCTTTTCAATAAATGGGGAATAGGTGATGATAAAAATAATAATGGAGTGTTATTACTTTTAGATATTGGCAATGAAAATTGTGCATGGATTATAGGAACTGGGTTGGAAAATGTTTTGAGTGATGGGCGTTGTCAATCTATTATTGATAATTATTTTAAAGAAGATTTCTTGAATAAAAAATATGATAAAGCTGTTTTGAATACAACAAAACAATTTTTGAAACATATTGAAAATGGAAATTTTAAAGTTGCAGATAATAAGTCTCATTTTTTTGGAATAGAAATGGGAGATATATTAACAATTGGGATTGTTTTATTCTTCATTATTTTAGCAATTATTATATCATTTATTTCACCAAATAGAGGTAGAAGTTATCAATCTAGACGTAGGTATCATAGACCACATTATCATAGACCTCGTTCTTACAGTCATCGTCCTATGAGTGGGTCAAGAAGTTTTTCTAGATATACATCAAGAAGTTCACGTCCAAGTCGTAGATCTTCTTCATCAAGAACAAGTGGAACACATCATAGTGGTGGGAGAAGTAGAGGTTCAGGAGGAACACTTAAATAGATAGGATGAATAAATTATGGTAGAAAAAAATGTTTGTGATGTTTGTCAAAAGAAAATAAAAAGGATTAATAATATAGCTTATGTATTAGAAAATAGTACAATATGTTCTTATTGTTATGAAAAACTTGAAGGATTTAAAATTATTAAAAAATATCAGGATATAGATAGCTTAGAAAAAGATAGAAAAAAATATACTGATATGATGTATAGGTTAGAATATCCTCAAAAAGTTATAGATGATTTGCAAATTCATTTTAATAAAAAGAAAAATCAAATATTGAATATAAGTGAAATTGATCATTATTTAGTAACAACAAGTTCTACTTTAGAAGGATATGTTATTGATGAATATTTAGGAGTTGTTTCAGGTCATGTGGTAATAGGTCCAGGATTTTTTTCATCGTTCAATGCAACAATGGCAGATTGGACGGGTAGTGAGGCTGATATCTATACTGATAAATTAGATACAGCTCAAATAATTGCACAAAAAAGAGCGATTCAAAAAGCAATTCAATTAGGTGGTAATGCATTAATTGCAATAGATATAGAACATACAACTTTCTTTAGAGATTTAATGGGAGTTGTTGTAACAGGAACAAGTGTTAAAGTTCATAAAGAATAAAAAAACTGATGACAATATACTCTTTGTAACATATGAGTATATAGAAATCAGTTTTTTATATCAAATTAAAATGTTGTAAAGCATGTACAATACCATTATCATCTACTGAATCAGTAATATAATGAGCAATTTTTTTAACATCATCATGAGCATTACCCATAGCTACAGAAATATTGACATGTTCTAACATTTGAATATCGTTTCCACCATCACCAAATGCCATTGTTTCTGATAAATCAATATCATAATATTTCAAAAATTGATCAATTCCATTTTGTTTTGTTCCACCAATGGGTGAAATATCACAAAAAAGAGGATGCCAACGAGCCGAAATACAATGAGGCATAACTTTTAAAAGCTCTTTTTCTTCTTCTTGAGAAATGAAGCACATGCATTGATAAATTTTATGATGAATCACTTGTTGATAATCTCCAGCAGGATGATCATCATTATGAGTAATTGCATGAATTTCATCAACACGTTCATCACGCATATTGAAATATTTTGTATGTTCTTCAGTAAATCCACAAGGAAATGGTTTTTCTTCTAAATAATTTAAAAGAGCTATTAAATCTTCTTTTACAATTGTATTTTCATAAATAAGTTTTTCTTTAGTATAACAATATTGTCCATTTAAAGTAATATAACCATCAAAAGGAAAATCATTAAGTACAAACAAACCATCTTTTCCTCTTCCTGTTGCTATAAAAAGTTTGATACCTTTTTCTTGAAGTTTTTTTAAAGCCACAAATGTTTGTGGTGGAATTTGATGTGTTTTAAAACTTGCAAGAGTTCCATCTATATCAAAAAATATTGCTTTAATCATATATTTATCCTCCATGATTTTTAATTATATCATTGCATAATAAGAATGTAAAAATATTTTCATTCATCATAAATAAATTATTTTTTATGTTATAATAAAGAAAAAATAGGAGAAAGATTATGCAAGAAGTTTTAATAAAATCATTCACATTTGTATTTATTATTATAATAGGTTATATATTAAAAAAAGCAAAAGTACTAAAAAAGGAAGACGCACATGTTTTAGCTACTATCATTATGAATATAACTTTACCATGTGCATTACTAACAAGTGCTAATGGAATTGAATTAAGTGGATTGATTATTGTTTTAATAATTATTGGTATTTTATCTAATATTATTATGATTTTTATTGGTTATTTTGCAAGTTTGAAAGAATCTAACCAATTAAAAGCAGCATTTATGATTAATACATCAGGATATAATATTGGAAATTTTGCTTTAGCATTTATTCAAAGTTTTTTTCCAGGATTAGGAGTTGTCTATTTATGTTCATTTGATATAGGTAATGCATTAATGGGCTTAGGGATTACATATGCTATGGCATCTCATGTTGCCAGTGGAGAAAATCATTTCCAAGTTTCAGATTTATTTAAGAAATTATTTTCTTCGATTCCTTTCGATGTTTATATTCTTATTTTTATTTTTGCTATTTTTAAAATTAAAATTCCAGATTCTATTTTGTCTATTGCTTCAACAATTGGAGCTGGAAATAGTTTTCTAGCCATGTTGATGATTGGATTATTATTAGAATTAAAAATATCTCCAACGGAAACTAAGAATGTAATAAAAGTTTTAGTATTAAGAATTATTGGAACAATAATTTTATCATTGCTAACTTATTTTATTTTACCAATTCCAATTTTAGCTAAAAAGATTATGATTATGGCTTATTGTGCTCCTCTGTCTACTGTTTCAGCAGTTTTTTCTAAAAAGATAGGATATGATGGTGATATGCCTGCTGTTGCTAATTCATTAAGTATTATTTTAGGTGTTATATGTATGACAATATTATTAATTTTATTTATTTAAGATACTTTGGTATCTTTTTTTTATAAATTGTTATAAAATAAACAAAGGTGATGAAAATGGAACTTCAATTATTGAAAACAACAGAAAAAAGATATCAATTATTAAATCAAATGAATATATTTTCATTAGAAGACATTGTTCAATATTATCCATATCGTTATGATATTATTGAAGAAGCATATCCTTCAATTAATGATGAACGTATTATCATTGAAGCAGTAGTGATTTCGCCTGTTAAGATTTTTTTTCGTGGAAGAATGTCAAGAATGACTTTTGAAGTAGAAGATCAATATCATCAAAAATATCAAGTTATTATTTTTAATCGTCATTTTTTAAGACAATATTTAAAGTTAAATACAATTATTACAATTATAGGTAAATGTCAAAATCATAAAATTACAGCAAGTGATATTAAGATAAAATCAATTAATGAAATCAAAGGAATTCATCCTGTTTATTCAATAAAAGATGGATTGACTCAAAAAAGTTTTCAACAATATGTTAAGAAATCTTTATCTTTATTAAATGGAAAAATAGAATCTTATGTACCTGAAGAAATGATGATAAAGCATCAACTTATACATAAAAATGTAGCTTTATGGAATATTCATTTTCCAGAATCACAAAATGATATAAAACAAAGTTTAAAATTTTTAAAATATGAGGAATTTTTAAAATTTCAATTAACAATGCAATTGATTAAACAAAAAAGAAGTCATGAATTAGGAATAAGGAAAGAATTTGAGATTGAAAAATTACAATCATTTATTTTAAATCTACCATTTCAATTAACAAAAGATCAACAAGTAGCTGTTAAAGAAATTGTTGAAGATTTAAGAAATCCTCAAATGATGTATCGCTTTTTACAAGGTGATGTGGGAAGTGGTAAAACAGTGGTTAGTGCTATTGCATTATATGCTAATTTTTTAGCAGGATATCAAGGAGCATTAATGGCACCTACTGAAATTTTAGCAAGACAACATTATCAAACACTTATTTCCTTTTTTAAGACTATTGATATTAAAATTGTTTTACTTACAGGATCTTTATCTTTGAAAGAAAAAGAAATAATATATCAAGATATTCAAGAGGGAAATGTTGATATAATAGTGGGAACACATGCATTATTTCAAAAAAAAGTTCAATATCATCAGCTAGGTTTTGTGATTACTGATGAACAACATCGTTTTGGTGTAGAACAGCGAAAAGCAATTAAGAATAAAGGAAGTCAAGTTGATTTTTTGATTATGAGTGCTACACCTATTCCAAGAACATTGGCTATATCTATGTATGGAGATATGGAAGTATCTACTATTAAAACGATGCCAAATGGAAGATTACCTGTACAAACAAAATTTATTCAATCATCATCAATGAAACCTATTTTAACCCATTTAAAAGAATATTTAGCAAGTGGAGGCCAATGTTATGTTATTTGTCCTTTGGTTGAAGATAGTGAGGTATTAGAGGCAAGAAGTGCTTCACAAATTGCTGAGGCAATGCAAAATTACTTCCGAGATAATTATCAAGTTGGATTATTGCATGGACAAATGAAAGATCAAGAAAAAGATGAAATTATGAATCAATTTCAACAAAATGATATTCAAATTTTAGTATCAACAACAGTTGTTGAAGTTGGTGTAGATGTTAAAAATGCAAATATGATGGTTATTTATAATGCTGAAAGATTTGGAATGAGTCAATTACATCAATTAAGAGGTAGAGTAGGAAGAGGTAATCAACAGGCTTATTGTTATATGATGAGTTCATCTACATCAAAAGATGCTGTTGAGCGATTAAAATATATGGAGAAAAGTCATGATGGATTTGAAATATCTATGTATGATTTACAATTAAGAGGACCAGGAGAAGTTTTAGGTAATCGTCAAAGTGGTGTTCCTACATTTCTGATTGCTGATATTTTGAAAGATTTCCCTGTTTTGCAAATTGCTAGAGATGATGCAATATATCTTATTGATAAATATAAAAAAGGAATAGGTTATCAAGAACTTATTCAAAAAATTGAAAAGAATTTATCGGTCAATAATGAATATATAGATTAAATATGATATACTATGGTGCGAGGTGAAGAAGATGTATAAATTAGCGATTGATGCAATGAGTGGAGATTTAGGAAGTGAAATTGTTGTTAAAGCTTGTCTTTCTTTCATACAATCTCATTTAGATGTTGAATTATATGTAACTGGAAAAAAAGAAGAGTTAAAATCTTTAGAAAATGTGAATAATATACATATTGTTGATGCTCAAGATATAGTTGGAATGAATGATGGTATTATGTCTGTTCGTAGAAAAAAAGAATCAAGCATGGTTAAAGCAGTCATTATGGCAAATGATGGACAAGTTGATGGGGTTGTTTCTTGTGGTTCTACAGGAGCATTTTATACAAGTGCTATGTTGTTTTTAAAACGTATTGAAGGTGTAGAAAAATCTTGTTTAATGGCTGTTTTACCTACCTATAATAATAAAGGAGTCTGTATGTTAGATGTAGGCGCAAATGCTGAAAATACAGCTGAACAACTTAATGATTTTGCAATTATGGGAAATATTTATGCTAAAAATATAAGACATGTTTCAAAACCAAAAGTTGCATTGTTGAATATAGGGACAGAAGAAAAAAAAGGTAATGAAGTTCATCAACATACATATCAACTTTTATCTCAAAATGAGAATATTCATTTTGTAGGAAATATTGAAGGTAGAGAGATTTTACTTGGAGATGTTGATGTTATTGTTACTGATGGATTTAGTGGGAATATTGCACTTAAAACTTGCGAAGGAACAGCTTCATTGGTAATGAAAATGATTAAAGAAAGTATGTTGTCTTCAACTAGAGGGAAATTAGGGGCTTTACTAGCAAAGCCTTCACTGTATTCTTTGAAAGATAAATTTGATTATAAGTCAGTGGGTGGCGCTTTGATGATGGGATTTACAAAGGCAGTTGTAAAAGCTCATGGAGCAAGTGATGAAATTGCTTTTGAAAATGCCATGGATTTAGCATATCAAATGGTGAAACAAGATGTTGTTTCACAAATGAAGGAAGGATTGGAAATAAAGTGAAATTATTAGATTTTTTACAAAAAGAAAATATTCCTTTTCATAATCTATCATTATACAAAGAAGCTTTTACTCATGCTTCTTATGCTAATGAATCTCATCATAGAGGTCAGGATTATGAAAGATTAGAGTTTATGGGAGATGCTGTTTTACAATTATATGTTTCAGAATTTCTTTTTAAAACTTTTCCTGATGCTCCAGAAGGGACATTAACAACATTAAGGAGTAAATTAGTAAGAGAGGAATCATTAGCAAGATTTTCTAAACAATTGGGATTAGGCGATTTTCTTTACTTAGGAATTGGTGAAGAAAAAAATGGTGGTCGACAAAGAGAAAGTGTTTTGGCTAATATATTTGAATCATTTATTGGTGCAATTTATTTAGATTGTGGAAAAGATGAAGTATTAAAAATTTTAGAAAAAACAATTTATCTACATAGTGATGATTTAGATTATGATGATATTACTGATTATAAAACAACCCTACAAGAATTAATGCAAGCAGATCAACGAAAAACAGTTACTTATGAATTGTTAGATTCAACTGGTCCTGCTAATGCTCCAGAATTTACTGTTGCTGTTGTTATGGATGATATGCGTTTAGGAACTGGTAAAGGAACAAGTAAAAAAAGAGCAGAACAACAAGCAGCAAAAGATGCTTTAAATAAATTAGCAACAAGTGATCATAAAAAATAATCACTTGTTTTTTTGCCTATACATTTTTATGTTTTGTACATAAGGTATTTTAGGAGGGAAAAATATGTATAATTCATATATGTATGAAAATGAAAGAGTTTCTTTTCCAAGAGTTGGAGAAATTATTTTATATACTGTTAACCGAGGAGATAATGTCTATCGTTTAGCAAAAACATTTAATAGTGAAGTTTCTTGGATTAAAGCTATGAATGATTTAGAAGATGAAAAAATGATTCATCCTAATCAACAGTTATTAATTCCAATGATGTATCAACAACAAAAACCACAACCTTATCAAAGACAATCATATGATTTGTATTTTTAACCATTTTTTTGAATAATTTTGAATTCTTGACAAACACTAGTAATAGGAGGTTTTAAAATGAAAAAGATTTGTTTTGTGATCCTTTCTGTATTGCTATGTGGTTGTTCATCTACAAAAGATGTAGAAGAAAAGAAAACAATTTATAAAGATGGAACATATACTTCTACTGCACAAGGATATGGTGGGAATTTTGAAGTGCAAACAATTTTAAAAGATGATAAAATTGTTGATGTGATTGTGAAAGAACATAATGAAACACCTTCTATAGGTGGTGTTGCAATTGAGCAAATTATCACAAAAATGAAAGAAAAAAACACTTATGATGTAGATGTTATTTCAGGAGCAACCAAAACTTCACAAGGAATGATTGCAGCAGTAGAAGATAGTATGAAAAATGCAAAGAATACAACGAAATAAAGCGTTAACGCTTTATTTTTTTGTGTTTTTGTTATATGATATACCAAATAGTGGGAGGATTTAAAATGGAAAATATGAATGTAAGTAGTGAAAGAAATATTACTTTGATTATGGATTTTTATGAACTTACAATGTCTTATAATTATTTTAAACTTGGAAAAAAAGATGATATTGTTTATTTTGATATGTTTTTTAGAAAAAATCCTGATCAAGGCGGAATGACAATTTTTGCAGGATTACAACAATTAATTGAAGCAATACAAGATATGCGATTTACTGAAGGGGATATAGAATATTTACGTCAACAAAATAAGTTTGATGAAGATTTTTTTGATTACTTAAGAAATTTTCAGTTTACAGGTACTATTTATTCTGTACCAGAAGGAACACCAGTTTTTCCATATGAACCATTAGTAACTGTTAAGGCAAAATTAATTGAAGCTCAATTGATTGAAACATTTTTGTTAGTGAGCATTAATCATCAATCTTTAATTGCAACGAAAGCTCATCGAATTTGTCAAGAGGCAAAAGGAAGAGCTGTGATGGAATTTGGAGCAAGAAGGGCACAAGGATATGATGGTGCTCATTATGGAGCTAGAGCTGCTTATATTGGTGGTGTTTCAGGTACTGCTACTGTTTCAGCAGGAAAAGAATTTAATATTCCTGTTTTAGGAACAATGGCTCATTCTTTTGTTCAATCTTTTGATACTGAATATGAAGCTTTTGAGGCATATGCTAAGACATATCCAGATGCTTGTGTGTTGTTGGTGGATACATATGATACCTTAAAAAGTGGTGTTCCTAATGCTATTAAGGTGGCTGAAGAAGTTTTAAAACCTATGGGGAAAAGATTAGCAGGTATTCGTTTAGATAGTGGTGATATTGCTTATTTAACTAAAAAAGCAAGAATGATGTTAGATGTTGCTGGTTATACTGATTGTAAAATTACTGTTTCAAATGCATTAGATGAGTATTTAATTCGTTCTATTTTAGAACAAGGAGCACCAATTGATTCTTTTGGAGTTGGTGAAAATATGATAGTATCAAAATCTTCGCCAGTATTTGGTGGTGTTTATAAATTAGCAGCAGTTGAGAAAGATGGTCATATTATTCCAAAAATAAAAATTTCTGAAAATACTGAAAAGATTACTAATCCTGGATATAAAAAAGTATATCGTTTAATTGAAAGGGAAACACATAAAGCCATAGCTGATGTTATTACTTTTTATGATGAGATTTTAAATGAAAATCAAGATTTAACAATATATCATCAATCTGATGCATGGAAGAATAAAACATTATATGCAGGAACATATGATATTATACCTTTACAAACATTGGTTTTTGATGAAGGGCAATGTGTTTATCCTAAATATACATTGGATGAAATTAGAAAGTATTCACAAGAACAAAAGAATCTATTATGGGATGAACTTTTCCGTTTAGAATATCCTCATATATATTATGTTGATCTCACAAAGAATTTATTAGATTATAAATTAAAAATGCTTGCCTCAAGTAGAGGATTATAATAAGGAGAGACTATGATTATTACTGTAGTTGGTTTAGGAGTTATAGGTGGTAGTTATGTTCAAGCTTTAAAAGGTTTGGGGCATGAGGTTTATGGCGTGGATCAAGATCAGCAAACTTTAAATCAAGCGAAACAAGAAGGGTATATTGTTGAAGGATTTACTGATGGTCATGATATTATTTCTAAGAGTGATTTAACAATTATTTGTCTGTATCCTTCTTTGGTTTTAGATTTTATTGCATCTCATCACTTTAAAAAGGGAAGTATGATTACTGATGTTGTAGGTATTAAATCTTATTTTTTAGAAAAAGCTTTAAAATTAGTAGATAATGATATTGAATATGTAAGTGGACATCCAATGGCAGGAAGAGAAAAAAAGGGTTATGCTTATGCTAGTAAAGATGTATTTAAAAATGCTAATTATATTATTATTGAACATCAAGAAAATAGAAAAGAAGCTATTGAATTTATGTGTGGTTTTGTTTCACAATTGGGATTTAAAAGTGTAAAAATTATGAGTCCATATGATCATGATGAAATTATTTCTTTTACTTCACAATTACCGCATATGATAGCTGTTGCTTTGATGAATAGTGATAATCAAAAATTTGACACTGGAAAATACATTGGAGATTCTTTTAGAGATTTAACACGTATTGCAAATATCAATGCTGATTTATGGAGTGAGTTGTTTTTAAATAATAAAGATTATTTATTAAATTCTATGAAATCATTTGAAGAACAATTTGATCAGTTGAAAAATGCTTTATTACAAGAAGATGAAGATATGTTAAGATTAATGTTTAATGAATCTTCAAAACGTAGGGAAAAATTAGAAAAATGAATTTATATATCATTCATAGATATGAACTTAATGAATATAATATCTATGAATGATTATGTTTGTAAAATACAAAATAATAGTAAGTGTTTTTTGATATTATATTTCTTATATTTTAGACTCTTATTTAATAAATATAAATTTTATAAAAAAAGGGTTGCATTCATTATGAAAATATAATATACTAATTAAGCAACGAAAAAGTGAAATGGTTCCATAGCCAAGTTGGTAAGGCTACAGACTGCAACTCTGTCATCGTCGGTTCGAGTCCGGCTGGAACCTCCAACGTTGCCCAGGTGGCGAAATTGGTAGACGCACAGGACTTAAAATCCTGCGGACCTTAAAATCCGTGCCGGTTCGACTCCGGCCCTGGGCACCATTTTTATGAAAAAAAGATAAAAAAGTGTTGCAAAATAGTAATAGAAATGTTATTATTTATAGGCACTGTAAAGAGATGCGCTAGTAGCTCAACTGGATAGAGTGCTTGACTACGGATCAAGAGGTTGTGGGTTCGATTCCTGCCTAGCGCGCCATTTGAGTAAAGAAAAAGCGGGAAGTAGCACAGCTTGGTAGTGCACCTGGTTTGGGACCAGGGGGTCGCAGGTTCAAATCCTGTCTTCCCGACCATGTAAATGGGGCTTTAGCTCAGCTGGGAGAGCGCCTGCCTTGCACGCAGGAGGTCAGCGGTTCGATCCCGCTAAGCTCCACCATTTATAAAGCGGAGGTTTACCCAAGTCCGGCTGAAGGGATCGGTCTTGAAAACCGACAGGGGATGAAAGTCCCGCGGGGGTTC
>CAJUOS010000021.1 GCA_910588075.1 uncultured Erysipelotrichaceae bacterium
TAGCTATCTCTCGATAACTATCCCTTAATCCTCCACTCTTGACACGGAGCCCTTAGATGTTAAATAAAGTCTCCATCCATACCCCAATGATCATATTCATGAATTGTTAAATATTGATTTTCTACTGGAATATTTGTAATATGAGCAATTTCCTTCATTAACCTTTGAACAAATTCCTTTTTATATTCTGTATCACATTGACGATAAAGTTCAACACCAATTCGCATACATTCGATTTCTTTTCCTCTAAAGTACATCACTTGATTATCTTCAATGTGAATCATTAAATAATCTTCTGTCTTATTAGGAAAAATAGATATGAGTTCTCCTGTTATCTTTTTTAAAGCAACTTCTTGTTGAAGTGTTAATGTTTTTGTTGTTGTCAATTTTACATATGGCATCTTATATTCCTCCTTTGACTTTTTATTATATGTTCTGTTTTATTATTTATTCATATGATATGTTAAATTTCCTAATATTTTTACACCTTGCTTAATCTTTTCATCAGTTGGTGTTGAAAAATTCATTCTAAAACTATGACATTCTTTTGTATCATCATCTAAAAAAGCATTTCCTGGAACAACTGCAACATTTTGTTTTAAGGCTTCTTTTACAAATAATTGCATATCTATATTTTTAGGTAATGTTACCCATATAAACATACCTCCAGTTGGTACTGTATATTGTACATCAGGATGAAAATACTTTTTCATTTCATCTAACATTAAATAACACTTTTTCTTATAAATTTCTCTAATTGTATGAATATGTTCATCCATATCATAGTCCTTTAAATATCTAGCCATAACACGTTGAGCCCATAAATTAGAATGTACATCACTTGCTTGTTTCGCAACTGTAAATTTAGAAACCACTTCTTGTGGTCCCATGCAACATGCAACACGCATTCCTGGAGCAATAATCTTTGATAAGCTTGCAGCATAAATAACCAATCCATCTTCATCTAATGATTTTATAGAAGGAATATCATCTCCTTCAAAACGCAAATCACCATATGGATTATCTTCAAGAATAAGAACTTCATATTTTTTAGCTAAGCCTAAAATCTTTTGTCTCATTTCTAACGACATAGTTAAACCTGTTGGATTTTGGAAATTAGGAATCAAGTACATAAATTTAGGTTTTGGATTTTCATTAAGTGCTTTTTCTAAATCTTCTAAATCTAATTGTCCATTTTTATATTCTATGCCTCTTAGTTCAGCTCCTAATGATTTAAAAGCATTCAAAGCACCCAAAAAACTAGGATTTTCACAAATGACAGTATCTCCTTCATTACATAAACATTTTGCAGCAAATTCCATAATTTGTTGTGAACCAGATGTAATAATCATTTGATCACCAGTTTTAAATGCTATTTCTTTTCTATTAAAAAATTGAATAGCTGCTTCAATTAAATCATTATCTCCTTCAGTAATTCCATATTGTAATACACGAATTGGTTCATTCTTTAAAATATCTTGTGATATACTTTGAATTTCTTTTACTGGAAAAGCCTCAGCTGCAGGATTTCCTCCTGCAAAACTTATTATTTCAGGATTAGCAGTTGCTTTTAGAATTTCTCTAATAGCAGATGCTTTGACATTTGCCATTCGATTTGTAAATTCATATTTCATAAATAACACCTCTATATAGTTAATTATAACCTATTTTTTTTATAATAACTAGATATTTCTTTTTTGAGTCGTTATAATAAAGATGTGAGGTGTTAAATATGCAAGTAATATTCGTTGTTTTAAATAAGATTGAATGTTTAGATGAATTATTAGCAAGACTAAAAAAAGCAGGTGTGGTTGGAGGAACGATTATTGAATCAACTGGTATGGTTAAATCATTAGATGATTCTGATGAAAGTTATCTTTTGGGATCTTTGAGATTATTTCTAGATAATCCTCGTCCTGATAGTAAAACTATTTTCTTTATTGTTAATGATGAGCAAGTCAATATTGTTAGAAAAACAGTTAATGATGTATTGGAAGGTATTGATAATCCTAATACTGGTATTATCTTTGGTATTCCTATTAGTTTTGCTGATGGATTAATGAAAAAGTAAAAGATATAAATGTATTAATGCATCTATATCTTTTTTCTTTTATGATATCATTTGATAAAATTCAAATATATCTTTATATCCATCATGATGATAAAGATTAAAATAAACTTTTAAAAATGTTTGACATCCTACCCATACCATCATTTCATTGACTTTTTTTACAAATGGTTTCAACAAATCTAAATAAATCATAATATCTATATCATTATCTAAAATATTTATATGAACAATTTCTATATCTCCAACAAATAAACTATTATATTTTATTTTTAAACTCAGCTTATCTTTCTCAACAAAATATCCTGCAATCCCACACAAAGTTACAATTCTATATTCCTCATGATTATCTATCTGATGAGAAAAATGAATTTTTATTTTTAATTGATTTCCTAATGATTCTTTTGTTATTTTCATATAAACTCCTTAATGATTATGAAGTACTTTCTTTTTCATAACTGTATCCTTAAGATGATATAAATGTTCTATACTTTCCTTAGAAAATATATCTTCTGGATCGCTATAACCTTCACTTGCTAACATCACCAAAGACAACCAAATCAATACATTATAAATATTCACCTTTTTATTCTCATTATGATTTTCAATACGTTCACGTGATAACCATTCTATTTCTTTAGTATGATTTTCTACAAAATCATCTAATTCATTAATATATGTATATCCCATATAATGAAATCTTTGAATAATTCTAGATTGAGAAATTAATTCAGAATCTCTTTCAAACTGAAATTGAAACTCTGTATGCAACTTTTCTAAAATACTATTAATACGTGGAGACGTATTTACATATTGAACTAATGAGTTATAATTAATATCTGTTCTTAAAACTTTCTCAATATGAATAATCCCTTTATTGTATTCATCTACCTCTCTTGCTATTTGAACAAATTCTTCATCTAATAATTCTAAAGATGCTGAAAGTCTTGTTAAACGTCTACGTATGTCTTTAGGAATTTCATATTGTGATTTATACCCTAACCCATGTTCAATTTCAGCCCAAGAATGTTGTAAAGTTGTACGAATCTGTAATTCAAAAACAATATCCTTATAATCAGCATACTCAATAAACTGACATCGTTCATCATTAAATTTAATTAATAAATGTAAAGAATTATATCCAAAATCTATACGGTCATCATAATTCTTTTTTCTTTTGTCATTATATTCTACAATTTCAAAATTTTCTTTCACACACTCATAAATACGATCAACATCATTTTCAAATAATGTAATAATACGACAAGCGACAACATCTGTAATTTCTTTTATATCTTGATATCTATTCTTATATGTAATTTTCTTTATTAATGCATCTTCTTTTTTTATACGAATAGCCATATTAGAAATACGGAAATGATTTGTATTAATAATTCGTTTAAAAATATCATCTATATCATCTTTTAAAGAACGATATAAATCTTGATTATCATGATATTGCTTGATAATTCTTTTTGCTGCATTATGCATATAACCACCTCATGTTATTATCTTATCATTTGATTATGAAATATTCATGAACAAAGTTATTTCTTATAAAAAGAAAAAGTAGGAAAGTCCTACTTTATTACTCTACTTGAAATTCATCTTTATGTATACCTTTTTGATGCACATATATTATTCCTATAAGTCCTACAATGATAAAAACTATTGATATAAGTTGAGCCATACGAATAGGTCCTAACATCAAACTATCTGTTCTTAATCCTTCAACAAAGAAACGTACCACCCCATAACATACAAAATAACTAAAGAACTGAACTCCTATATGTTTTTGAAACTTTCTTATAACAAAAATAATAAGAAGAAATGAAAAAATATTTCCTAATGACTCATATAAAAAAGTAGGATGATGATATGCACCTTGAATATACATATTGTCAATAATAAAATTTGGTAAATGTAAAGATTGTAAAAAACTTAAAGAAACATCTCCACCAAATGCTTCATGATTAAAGAAATTCCCCCATCTTCCACATGCTTGAGCAATTAATACACCAGGCATAATAGCATCACCTGCTACAAGAAAAGGAATATTTCTTTTTTTAAAAAAGTAATAGCTATAAATCAGTCCAGTAAAAATACCACCTTGTATAGCCAATCCTCCATGCCATACAGCAAAGATTTCTATTGGATTGTTTGCATAAAAATCATTAAAAGTAAAAATAACATACCAAATACGAGCACCAATAATTCCAATAAATAATAATGCAAAGAAATAGTCAGATAAAATCTCTTTATCATAACCTAATTGTTTAAAATGATATTGTCCAAGTAAATATGCAATAACTGCACCAGTTAAAATCACAATTGCATACCATTGTATACTAATAGGACCAATGGATACAAATGTATGAAAATTTTCAAAAAATCTCATTATGCTGTTTTCTTCTTAATATTCTCTAATATTCTATTAACAAACTCTTTACTTGAATCAAAACCTGAATTTTTCAATTGCATATTCATAACAGCTGCTTCAATAATAGCAGACATACTTCTTCCTCCTGTTACAGGCACAACCACTTTTGGAATTTGAACAGATAATATTTCTTCAGTAACATCATCTTCTTCAACTCCTATTCGTGTATATTCTCTAGATGGTAACCATCTATCTAATTGAATAATCATTTCAACATTATCTCTTGGTAAAATAGAAGCAACACCAAACATTTTTGATACATCAATAACACCTATTCCTCTTATCTCTAATAAATTCTTTAAAACTTCTGGTGCTTTCCCTACAATTCCTTGCCCTATATGGTAAAGTTCAATAGCATCATCAGCAATTAACAAATGTCCTCTTTTAATCAATTCAAGAGCAATTTCTGATTTACCAATACCACTATCTCCTCTAATCACAACACCTTTTCCATATATATTTAAAAAGACACCATGAATTAATGTTTCGGCTGCTAATGCCTCATCTAATGTTCCTGTCAAATCAATAGAAACACGTCCTGTTGCTTGCTTTGTTTCAAAAATCGGAAAATTTCTTTTGATAGCTATATTCTTTAAAATTTCAGGACAGCTATATCCTTTTGCAATGATAATACAAGGTGTTTCATCATTTGCTAGTTTTGCGAAACAAGCTAGTTGACTCTCTTTACTCATCTCATCAACAAACGCAATTTCTTTTTCACCAAAAAGAATAATTCTTCTAAAATCGGTATGTTTAAAAAAACCTGCTAATTCAAATCCTGGTCTATTCAATTCTGGAACAAAAACTTCTCTTTCCATTGAATCTTCATTTCCTGAAACGCGTATAAAGGTAGGTTCTTTTAAAAGATCTTTTAACTTTACTGATTTACCCATATGTCCTCCTACTCTAACATTTTCTTAAGAAAACGTCCTGTATGGCTTTCTTTATGTTTAGCAACTTTCTCAGGTGTCCCTGATACAACAATTGTACCACCATTGTCGCCACCTTCCAATCCTAAATCAATAATATGATCAGCCACTTTTATCACATCTAAATTATGTTCAATAACAATTACTGTATCCCCTTGATCAACAATACGATTAAGAACTTCTATAAGTCTTGCGACATCTTGACTATGTAATCCTGTTGTTGGTTCATCTAAGATATAAACTGTTTTTCCTGTTGCTTTCTTTTGCAGTTCACTTGCCAATTTAACACGTTGAGCTTCTCCTCCTGATAATGTTGTTGCACTTTGACCTAGTTTCACATAGCCTAAACCAACATCGTGGATAGTTTGTAAACGTGAACGAATACGTGGTAAATTATCAAAGAAATCAACTGAATCTTCTATTGTCATTTCTAAAACATCATAAATAGTTTTATCTTTATATGTAACTTGTAATGTTTCTTCATTATATCGTTTTCCACCACATTCTTCACACGGAACATAAACATCAGGTAAAAAATGCATACTAATACGTTTTACTCCATCACCTTGACAGGCTTCACAACGTCCTCCTTTAACATTAAATGAGAAACGTCCTTTGTCATATCCACGCATTTTGGCTTCTGGAGTTTTCGCAAATAAATCACGAATTTCATCAAAAACACCTGTATATGTAACAGGATTAGATCGTGGTGTTCTTCCAATTGGATCTTGTGAAACCTCAATCACTTTATCAACATTCTCTAAACCTAAAATATCTTTATGTTTTCCTGGTTTTTCTTTAGAATGATATAATTTTGCTCGTACTGCTTTACATAAGATTTCATTGACTAATGTTGATTTCCCACTTCCAGATACTCCTGTTACACAAACAAACTTACCTAGTGGAAATTTAACATTAATATTCTTTAAGTTATTTTCTTTAGCTCCTTTAATTTCTATGAAAAGTCCATTCCCTTTACGTCTTTTCTTGGGTACTGGTATTTTTAATTGACCTGATAAATATTGACCAGTAATAGAATTTGGATTTTTCATAACTTCTTCAGGTGTTCCAGCTGCAACAATTGTTCCTCCATGAACACCTGCTCCTGGTCCTATATCAATAATATAATCTGAAGATCTCATTGTATCCTCATCATGTTCTACAACGACAACACTATTTCCTAAATCACGCATATTACATAATGTACGAATAAGTTTCTCATTATCTCTTTGATGTAACCCTATTGATGGTTCATCTAAAACATATAAAACACCTGTTAAACGTGAACCAATTTGTGTTGCTAAACGAATACGTTGAGCTTCTCCTCCAGATAATCCACCTGCTCTTCTTGATAAAGTTAAATAACCTAATCCTACATCATTTAAGAAAGTTAAACGATCTTTAATTTCTTTTAAAATTAATTTAGCAATTTTGGTTTCTGTTTCATTTAACTTTAATTCCTCAACAAATAATAATGCTTTTTCAATTGACATATCAGTAAACTCACTAATATTCAAATCTCCAACACGTACACTTAAAACTTGATCATTCAATCGTCTACCTTGACATGTTGGACAAGTATGTTCTGCCATGAATGAGGCATACCAATCTTTAGACCAAGCTGAAGTTGTTTCTTCATATCGTCTTTCTATTAATGTTTTTATACCCTCTATCACTTTTGTTGTTTTTGAAACATTTCCAGAACTTGATTGAATTGTATATGTAATTGGTCTATCAGATCCTCTTAAAATAATATGAAGTTCTTTTTTGCTAAAATCTTTAAGTGGTTTATCCAAGTCAATATGATATTCTCTACATAATACTAAAAATCTTTGCCATTCTATACGATCAGTTCCAACTGATGTTTTAAAATAACGTATACCACCTTGATTAATACTTAAATTCCAATCAGGGATTAATAAATCATCATCAACTTCATTCTTGACTCCAATTCCTTTACAATCAGGACAAGCTCCTAATGGATTATTAAAAGAAAATAATCTTGGTTCTAATTTAGGAACACTAAAACCACAATGAGGACAAGCCAAATGTTGTGAAAATAATTTTTCTGTCTTTGTATTTAAGTTTTCTACAATTGCTTCTCCATCAGTTAGTTTTAATGCTGTTTCTAAAGAATCAGCCAAACGTGAACGATACCCTTCTTTTTTAACAATTCTATCCACAACAACATCAATATTATGTTTCTTATTTTTATCTAAAACAATCTCTTCTTCTAATAATCTTACTTCTCCATCAACTTTAACTCTTACAAAACCATCTTTCATTAATTGTTCAAAAAGATCTTTATGTGTACCTTTTTGATTTTTACACATTCTTGCAAGAACTTGTAATTTTGTTTTATCTTCATATTGGTCTATTGTATCAACCATTTGTTTAATTGTTTGTGATTCAATAATAACATGATGTTCAGGACAATAAGCATGTCCTACACGAGCATAAAGTAATCTTAAATAATCAAAAATTTCAGTAACAGTTCCTACTGTAGAACGAGGATTATTAGATGTTGTCTTTTGATCAATTGCTATAGATGGTGATAATCCCTCAATACTATCTACATCAGGTTTTTCAACACCACCTAAAAATTGTCTTGCATAAGCACTCAAAGATTCAACATAACGTCTTTGACCTTCAGCATAAATCGTATCAAATGCTAAAGATGTTTTCCCACTTCCTGAAAGTCCAGTCATAATAACAAGCTGATCTCTTGGAATTTCAATATCAATATTTTTTAAATTATTGACTCTTGCCCCTTTGATAACAATCTTATCTCTTTTCATACTTCTTTTTTAAACTCCTTAATATTTTTTCTTTATTTAATCCTTGAAGTTGTAAATCATATGCTTCATCAAGTATTTCTTTTAATTGTTTATCTTGATGAAATCCATTTTGAATCAAATCATATCCATTTATAATAGGTTGTAAAGCTTTATCTCCCAATCTATCTGTTTTATCTTTCATAAAATCCCAAAAATGATAATATTGTTCATAAACAACTCTACCTCTACCTAACTTATCACAACAACTTATCCAAATCAAATCATTTAATGATATTTTATTTTCTATATTCTTTAATAATCTTAAATATTTTATATCTTTTGAATGATTTCTTGACATATTCATTAAGTGCATATGATACATAATCATTGTTTCAATATATTGTCTTTGTTTTTTAGATTGAATCATTTTCACATCTTTAAAAACTTTTAAACCTGCTT
The DNA here is from genome assembly GCA_910588075.1 of uncultured Erysipelotrichaceae bacterium. Taxonomy (GTDB): domain Bacteria; phylum Bacillota_I; class Bacilli_A; order Erysipelotrichales; family Coprobacillaceae; genus MGBC163490. The sequence goes on from CAJUOS010000021.1 coordinate 8,674, forward strand.
CATTATGTCGAGGAGCATGTCCTTCTAAAGTTGTTACAAGGGGTTTACCAATATCATGTAATAAACATGCCCACATAAAAGATAGTGGTTCATCAACCTTATCACGTACTAAAGCAGCAATATCAATAACCAACATTGTATGATTCCATACATTTCCTTCTGGATGATAATCTAATCTTTGAGGTGTTGTTGTTAAGTTTTTTAAATAATCAGGTAATGCTTCTATATCTTTTAAAAATTGAAAACCAATAGAAGGTTGTTTTGCCATTAATATTTTACAATACTCTTGATAGATTCTTTCCATAGATAAATAATCTAATAAATGATTTTGAACCATTTGTTGGCATAATTGTTTTGTTTCTTCTTCTACTTCCATTTCAAATCTTGCAGCAAATTGGGCAACTCTCAAGACTCGTAAAGGATCTTCTTGAAATGTTTGAGTATTGACACAACGAATGATTTTATTATGAATATCATCAATACCATGACATAAATCAATGACTTTTTGATTATCATAGTCATACATTAATGCATTCATTGTTAAATCACGACGTTGAATAGCTTTTTGAATTGATAAATGAGGATCTATATCAATTTGAAAATCTTGATGCTTCTCCCCAACTTTCTTCTCTTTTCGAGGTAATGCAAAATCATAATTTGGTAACTTATCAACTTGCATAATAGCAAAATTTTTACCAAAAGTATTCACATGTCCATAGTGTGATAAAATATCATAAAGTTGTTGATACTCCAAATGATAGACTTCAATATCCATATCATGATAAGTTTCTAAACCTAATACATAATCTCTCACACTTCCTCCAACAATATAAACATATCCACCTTGCGATAATATATCTTGAAAAATGTCTTCAGCAAGTTTTTCAATTATCATTATTTCTCACCTTTTAATTCCATAATAATATCTCTTAATTCCATTGCACGTTCAAAATCTAAAACTTTTGCTGCTTGTTTCATTTCTTTTTCAAGATCTTCCACCAACTTCTTCTTTGCCTTCTTATCAACTTTCTTCCCTTTTTGTAGAAGTGAAGTTGCTTCATCAACAGTTTCTTTCCCATGAATAACATCACGAATTTCTTTTTGAATTGTTTTAGGTATAATATCGTGTTCTTGATTATATGCTTCTTGAATCTCACGACGTCTTGCTGTTTCATCAATAGCTTTTTGCATAGAATCTGTTATACGATCTCCATACATAATAACTTTACCATTTGCATTTCTAGCAGCACGTCCAATTGTTTGAATAAGTGAACGTTCACTTCTTAAAAAACCTTCTTTATCTGCATCTAAAATACAAACAAGTGAAACCTCTGGTAAATCTAAACCTTCTCTTAATAGGTTAATTCCTACAAGAACATCATATTTTCCTAAACGTAAATCTCTTAAAATTTCTGTTCTTTCTAAAGTTTTTGTATCCGAATGTAAATAAGCTACCTTCAATCCCATTTCTTTTAAAAATGAGCTTAAATCTTCTGCCATTCTTTTTGTAAGTGTTGTTATTAACACTCTTTCTTTTTTTTCAATACGTTCATTAATTTCACTAATAATATCATCAATTTGATTTTGAGTTGGTCTTAATTCAATCACAGGATCTAATAATCCTGTTGGTCTAATGATTTGTTCTGCAAAAACACCTTGTGTTTTTTCTAATTCATAATCACCTGGTGTTGCTGAAACATATATCACTTGATTAACAACTTTCTCAAATTCTTCAAATCTTAATGGTCGATTATCTAAAGCACTTGGTAATCGAAATCCATACTCTACTAATGTTTCTTTACGACTTCTATCACCATTGAACATTCCTCTCACTTGAGGTAACATAACATGACTTTCATCAACAATCATTAAAAAATCTTTAGGAAAATAATCTATGAGAGTATAAGGACGTTGTCCTGGAGTTCTCCCATCTATATGTCTTGAATAATTCTCTATTCCTGGACACATTCCTACTTCTTTTAACATTTCTATATCATGACGAGTTCGTTGATCTAATCTTTCATATTCTAATGGCTTCATTTCATCTTCAAAATATTTTAATCTTTCTTTTAATTCTGCTGAAATTGTATCACAAGCATGTAGCATTTGTTCTCTTTTCGTAACATATCCATATGCAGGATAAATTGTATAAGTATTAAAACTTCCTAATACTTTACCAGTTAAAGGATCGACTTCACATATTCTTTCAACTTCATCACCAAATAAATCTATACGAATTAGCCAACTTTCTGTATGTCCTGGAACGATTTCAATGACATCGCCACGAACTCTAAAAGTCCCTTTTGATTGTTCAATATCATTACGTTGATATTGACGATCGACTAAATATGTTAAAAGTTCTTTACGATCTATTTCTTGTCCTACACGTAAAGAAAATATCATTTCTTTATATTGTTCTGGATTTCCTAATCCATAAATAGATGCCACTGATGCCACAACAATTGTATCTCTTCTTTCTAATAATGAGTTCATAGCAGCTGATCTTAACATTTCTATTTCATAATTTGTTTGTGCATTTTTATCAATATATGTATCACTTTTAGGAATATATGCTTCTGGTTGATAAAAATCGAAGTTTGAAACAAAATACTCAACTCTATTTTCTGGAAAAAACTCTTTTAATTCAGAATATAATTGTCCTGCTAATGTCTTATTATGAGCTAATACTAATGTTGGTTTATTCACTTGTGCTATTACATTTGAAACAGTAAATGTTTTTCCAGTTCCTGTTCCACCTAAAAGAACTTGTTCTTTTTTTCCTGAAAGAATACCATCAACTAATTGTTGAATGGCTTGTGGTTGATCACCAGTTGGGAAATATGGAGCATGTAATTTGAATTCATTCATTTATTAGTACCTCCTTAACTCAGTTTTTAGGTTTAAAAACACTTAAATAATGTTCATTATATCAAAGAACAGGATAAAAGTACATAATATTGACTTATCACTATTCTGTCTTTCTTTTCCTATTTTTACCCTTTATTTCTCAATATATAACTTAAAAAAGAGACTGTTATTTTTCCAGTCCCCTTATTTATTTTAATAGATTAACAACTTTTTGATATTGATAATCTGGTGTTTTATGATGAATATGATATGATAATGCACTTGTCAATGTTAATAAATCATTTTTATCATAAATACCATTTACTGTTAAACCATATTTTTTTTCAAATTTTTTTAAAGCATCTTGTGTTTTTTGTGAAAAATATCCATCAGTTCTATCAATAGGATAACCTAATAACTTTAATATTTTTTGCATATTAGCTATTTCATTACTTACTTGATCATAATGATATGTTGTCTTTAATGCTTCAAAGATACCAAAATCTGTTATAGAAATATTTTTAACTTGATAATCTGGTTCAATCCCCTTCTCATTAATCCAATTTCCTTTAGGTGTTAACCATCTTGATGTTGTTAATTTAAGTGTTGAAGAATTTGTAAGTGGTATTTGTGTTTGTACTACACCTTTTCCATATGTTTTTTCTCCAATAACTTTATAATTTAATAATTCATTTAAAGATGTTGCCATTACTTCAGAAGCACTTGCTGTATCTCCATCTACTAATATATATCCTTGTTCAAAAGAATACTTTTTAACATCACTTGCTAAATATTCTTTATTTTTATTATCTTTGTATTGTATTTTAAACATCAATTGACCTTCAGGAATAAAATAATCTAATAATCCATTAACAGCAGTAATATATCCTCCACCATTACCTCTTAAATCAATACAAATATTTTGAATACCTTGACTTTCAAAGTTTTCTAATGCTTCTCCTACTAATGCTGTTGTTGTATCTCCAAATGTTGTAATACGTAAATAACCAATTTTTTGTTTATTCTTCTCTCTGATTTCATATCCCACAGAAGATTCAACACTTCCTCTTTTCATTTCAAATGTTTTTTTCTTGCCATCTCTTAAAACTTGTATTGATACTTCTGTATCTTTTTCACCAATAATCATACTTTTCACTCTTGTAGAGTCATATCCTGCTATTGAAGTTCCTTGAACATGAGTAATCAAATCACCTGCCAAAACGCCTGCTTGATTTGCTGGTGAACCAGTAAAAACTTCTTGAACCAATCCTCCTAAAGGAAGTGTCAAAAAAGAAACACCAATACCTTCAAAAGAACCATTGATTGAGTTTGTTAAATCATCTGCTTGATCAGTTGTTAAATAAGATGAGTATCTATCTCCAAGTCCTGCTACCATTCCTTGTAACATTCTTTCTTCAAATGAATACTCACTGTCTAATGTATCAAAAAAATAAGTATTAATATTCTCTGATATTAAATCATAAATAGATAGATTATCTTTATCTTGATTATTTTTTGATATTCCAAAATAAAAACCAACACCTCCACCTATTATTAAACATAAAATACTTAAAATAATGTAAAGGGGTTCTTTTCTTAACTTTTTCTTCTTTTTATTCTCAGTTTCAAATTCAAATTGATCCATATTCACACCTCGTTATTTTATTTTACCACATATTATGAAAAAAAGAAAAGCAATCTTATGACTGCTTCTTCATAAATTCTTTAATACATTGATAAGTTTGTTCACTAATAATATGTTCAATACGACAAGCATCATTTTCTGCTTGTTCATCTTCAACACCCATACTTATTAAAAAATCAGTTAATGTCATATGACGATTATAAACACCCTCTGCTATTTCTTTTCCTTTTTCTGTAAAATCAATATATCCTTTATTATCCATAACAATAAATTGTGATTCTTTCAATATTTTCATTGCTCTTGAAACACTAGGTTTAGAATAATTCAATGCGTTTGCAACATCTATTGAACGAACATACTCATTTTTATTTTTTAACATTAATATTGTTTCTAAATACATCTCTCCAGATTCATGTAAATCCATTGTTTTCACCTCTGTTTTACTTATTATAACACAATTTTATCCCAATGAAACATCTAAAATCATCATTATAACAAAACCTATTGCAAAGCCAATTGTCGCAATATTAGAGTGCTTTCCAATTGAAGCTTCAGGTATCAATTCTTCAATAACAACATATACCATCGCTCCAGCAGCAAATGATAATAAATAGGGTAAAACAGGTATAATAAATTGTGATAATAAAATTGTGATTAAAGAAGCTATTGGTTCAACAATTCCTGATAATGTTCCATATGTAAATGCTTTTTTCTTACTTATACCTTCACTTCTTAAGGGCATTGAAATAATTGCCCCTTCAGGAAAGTTTTGTATTGCAATTCCTAGTGCTAAAGCTATTGCAGACATAAATGTAATTTCTTGATTTCCAATCATCATTCCTGCAAAAACAACTCCTACTGCCATGCCTTCAGGAATATTATGCAATGTAACTGCTAAGACAAGCATTGTTGATTTTTTTAAAGAAGACTTTTTACCTTCTATTTTTTGATCTAAATGCATATGTGGTATAAAATGATCTAATAGCAATAAAAACATCATTCCTAATAAAAATCCAATAACCGCTGGTATAAATGCAAACTTCCCTAAAGAAGCAGATAAATCTAATGATGGAATTAATAAAGACCAAACAGATGCTGCTACCATGACTCCAGAAGCAAATCCTAGAAGCAACTTTTGAATAAGTGTATTCATCTTTTTAGTCATGAAGAAAACACATGCTGAACCTAACATTGTTCCAATAAATGGTATCATAATACCTGTTAACACTGATAGTTCCATATTTTTTACCTCCTCATTAACAGCTACAATCTTACTATATCTATAAATGAAGGTCAAAAGATATGCTAAAAAGGACTTCTAAAAGTCCTTTACTTTAATTTTGACCAGCTTAATATAGTATATATTGCTTAAATATTCATAGTAAATAGATTTCTAACCATTAATAAGCTCAACAATATTATTTTTATTTAAATAAAAGTATGTAATTGAAATGGGTAAAAATAAAAATAATCCCATATAAACAATATCAATTAATACAAAATAATGATTACATACTATATGAAAAGGATATGTAATGCTTAAAACTATAAAAGCAATACTATGAGATAACACAAATGAGCACAACAACCCTGGTAAATATTCAAAAATTAATATCTTATAAATATTTACTAAAGAAACTCCATTACTATATAACAATGCCAGTTCATACTTTCGTGTTTTCATATTTTTTATATGATATATAACCATTAAAATGATAATAAGAACAAATGAGAAAAGAAGTATTATTTGAATTCCAGATAACAATTGATTATTTAAAAATTGAATGTTTTCAATATTTATAGTTGAATAAATTGTTAACTGTGGATCGATTTGTTTTATTTCTTGTATTACTCGATTAAAATCCACATCTTTATCAAATTCAATGATTCCCATTTTCATTTTACTATTTTTAAAATTAGAATAATATATATCTAAGGGCATATATATAATATCATTACCTAAACTATATTTATTTCTATACTCTTCTTTTAATATACCTTGAATATCCATATCTATATTCATATTTTTTAAACTTTGTGATATGTAAATTTTTGAATTACTATCATAAGTAATTTCTACATTAGATTCATCTATATTCCTATATGTTTGAATAAGAATACTATGATTATTATGAAGTATAACTTCATTTTGAAAGAATGGAACAACTTGTTTAATTCCATCTATATTATTAATTCTTTTCATTGTATCTTCTGAAATAACATCAGTGATTTCATCATAAACAATTTTCTTATTAGAGCCATAATAGATTCTTACTTCCTCTACAGGACTATTAATAATATAATCATATATATACTTTTCATATGAAGAAGCATATAAATGTGTAAACAACAACAATGAATGAACAAATGTTAAAATAATGTAAATCCATTTTATCATTTTCTTTCTAGAAACTTTTATATATTGATTAATTGCTGTAGTTATATACTTTTTTTCTCTTTTCAGTTCAACATAACAAGAGTTAATTTTTTCATTGATTTCAAAATGAATTTTTTCATCTTCAATTGTATATAGCACATCTGCAATATCAATAATACGTTGATCATGTGAAACAATAAAAACTATTGTTTGATTCAATGACACTATATTTTTAATAATATCTAAAACAATCAAACAATTTTCTTTATCCAAAAACGAAGTAGGCTCATCTAATAATAATAATCTTGGCTTCTTAGCTAATGCACAAGCAATAGCAACTCTTTGTTTTTGTCCTCCAGACAATGTATTTATTTGTCTATCAATAATATCTACACATTTTGTTCGTTCAAGAATTCGAAAAATCTCATCTTCTATTATTTCAACTCCTGAAATCAATGTTATAAATTCAAGATTTTCTCTTACTGTCATCTTTTCTAATAAATCATTTTCTTGAAAAACAAAACCTATTTTTTCTCTTCTATATGAAACAATATCATTATCAACAAGTTCTCCATCAAAGTAATAAATCGTTTCATCATGCTTTGTGATTAACCCTATTTCATTTAATAATGTTGTCTTTCCACAACCACTTTTACCTATAAGGATATTCATTTTTCCAGGATATATATGTATATTAGCATTGGTTAAGATTTTTCTATCAAAAGAAATATTAATATTTTTTAATTCAATCATTCTTCATCAAAATCCTTTTTTTAAAGATTAACGCCAAAAAAAGAATAAACATATACATAAGAATTGCCACCAATGCAAAGATAAATAAAATAAAAGTATTATTATATCGTATAAATTCTCCAGAACGAACTATTTGATAAGAAAACAAAACCATAGATATAGCTATATATAATAATCCTATAACACAAAAATCTGTTAAAAACAATTCATTCAATTGAGAACAATCTAATCCTCTATTCCTATAATATTGATAATCTTGTTTTTTAGATTTAATGTAAAGGAAAAGAACAATAAAGATTGTTATTATAGCAAAAATAATATAAATTATATTTAAAAACATAAGATTATTCATTTCATTTTCTCTTATACTTTGCATTTCATTGATCAAATCTGCACGAGCATATGTTATAAAAGAATGATCAATTGAACTTATTTTATCTTTCACATTCTTTATCATATCTATATTATCTACTATTACAGCATAATTGCATGGTTGAAAAGGAATGACCTTTTCATTAAGTTCATCATATAGTGTAAACTCCACATTCATATCTTGATTTTTATTGATTATTGTTTCCAAAATATCATTTTCAACATATATGATATAATCAGTACCGCTATTTATAAAATTATTTGAATAATTTTGTAAAGGTAAAATTCCATGAATATCAAAAGATACTTTCACTTTTTTATAAATAGGTGATATCCCTTCTATAAATTGAGGTTCTAAAGCTGTGCCATCTGTTTCAAAAAAAGTTATTGTATTATTTCTCCATGTAGAACAAACAGGAATCCCAACTTCTATTGTTATAGTAACTGGATTTGAAAAACTGTTTTCATTGATTTGTAGTATTTTAGCCAAGTCCTCACTTATATAATTCCCTGATATAACATTTCCTTCTTTTTTTATATTTTCTTCTTTATAATAAGAAACTAAAGAAGGTGTAGCAACTTGATTTGCATCAAATTGAATAATTCTCTTTTGATCATGAGAATGAACTGAAATTGTTGTATGTTTTTTCTCATCATCATTGTCTATTCTGTTCAAATAATTCGTTGAATCTACCTGATAATATGTATATACAGCTTCTACATGAGGTAAGTTTTTTATCTGTTGTAACACTTTATTCGAAATACCTCTTCTACCCCCATAACCAGGAATATACGTTTTAGGTAGTTTATCTCTTTCTACACCTTCAGAATATAACTGTATAACACGACTTTGCGATTCACTTAATAGAAAAGAAGAATTTTTATGATGGAAAAATAAATTGAACATTTGAAATACACATAAACTTATGATTACACTTATAACAAGTGAAGAAGATATTAAAGAAAAATATTCTTTTTTACTTTTTATAAAGAATAATTTCCAAAATGGAATATTCAATTTTTTGTTTTGAGCTTCTACTATGTCTTCACCTATTTGATTTGATTTTAGAATAATTTTATGTTGAATAATCTCATACTCATAATCATATAAATAATCAAAATCATTATTATGTGTTGATATAAGAATAGCTTTATTATATGAAATTTCTTTTAAAAACTTCATGATTTTATTTTTGATTTCATAATCAAGAGAAGAAATAGGCTCATCAATGATGATAAGCGAAGCATCAGAATATACACCTAAAGCAATAAGCAAACGCTTCTTCTCTCCTGTTGATAAGCCATTAACACTTGCGTTTAAATCTAAATAGTCTAAGCACACACTTTGTAATAAGGTTAATATTTGACTATGATTATGCTCATTATGATATAAATAATCTATTATCTGAAATTGTTTTAAAATGCTTATATCCTTTTTAAGATAAGAAAACTGATCAACATAAAAATAATCATTTCTATCTAATTTTTTATTATTTGTTTTTATTTGATTAACAATAATTTTAAATAATGTTGATTTCCCACTACCACTTTCACCCTTAACAGCAACCAATCCACAATCAGGAATAACAAAATAATCAATATCAAAAACATGTTTATCATATTGAAAAGAAAAGTTCTTTATATTATATTTTATCACTTTGTTCTCACCGTAACTGTACTTGTCTTTTGTATTCCTCCAACAGTTGCCTGTAAGTATCCTACAGCTTCAAAATCTGCTAAAGATTTTACATAATTTTTTACATTTGTTGCTCCAATAAAAGTATATCTTCTTTCTGTATTTGCACCTTTTATTTTTTTAGTACTTGTATCATATGTAACAATTAATCTAGCCATAGCCCAAGTATAACCATTACCAGAAATAATCATAGAATCTACTTTTTCAGCTTGTGCAGCACCTACTATACTAATTGGTAAAATTAATACCATTGAAAATAAAAACATAGACATTAAAATTTTCTTCATCATTTTCTTCTGTTATCAAACAACTTTTATTAAGATTTTATCAAAAGTATATCAAAACTTTGAAATAAAAATAATGTATTAATTATTATTCTATCATTTGTAGATTGGTTACTAGAGGGTTATTAATGATTTGATACAAATTTTATAATCTTAATATACAGACTATCTTTAAATTCTCTATATACTCTTGATATTATCTTTTTATTTGTTTCATAACTTCTCCTTTCCATAATTTTTATTCACAAGCATTTACTATGCTATATGACCTGTCTCAAATTTTATATAAAATCTACTTTTTTATGATTACTACTTTATTTTTTAATAATTTCTTTTATATTTTATTTTTCTCTGAACTCTTTACATATTTTAATCATATTGTTCTAATTATAAGAGTATATTATTTTATTATTATTTAAGTTTTCTAATAGTGTTAAATAGTAAAATATAATAAAACTATTAAATGTTGAAATTTTATTAAAATTTGATACTCTTACTATAACATCTTTAATTTTATTATAAAAAATAATATCCAACTTCTTTTTTATATGTATCTTTGAATTTATTAATAGATTTTTCAATAATCTTTACTCATATTATTAGTTTATTGTTAATTTAATCTTTTACTTTTTACAATAAAGAATCCTCAATCATTCTCAATATCTAAAAACTCTTCCTATTACTTTTATTGTATTATACACATTTATCCTTTGTCAATAATATCCTTTTTTCTAAAATATAAAGTTGAATACTAAAAAAAGACTCTTTCGAGCCTTTTATTATTGTCTTATTGAATTATTTTAATTCAGCAAAATATTTGATTGTTCTAACCATGTTAGAAGTGTATGAATTTTCATTATCATAGCAATCAACTATTTGAACTTATGTAGTTCTATTATCTCCAAAACCTACATTCTTACACTTTTTGAAATTTGATACATCACAATCATTTATAGAATAAAATTTGGAAATCCCTCATTTTTTAAACCACCTATAAATTAAGGAATTAATCTTCTTTCAAATACTAAAATATAGGAATATATTATTTCTTTCAAAAATAAGTATTCATAATTTTTTTGATTTCTATTTCATATTTAATACATAGATATCTTTTATAATCTCAATACCTTTTTCTTTAAGAATACTTAACTTTTTTTCAGTACATAAATCTAAATTCTCAAACTCTAAAATGACTGAATAATCATCACTTATTGATTGAATATATGAACCACTTTCATTAACATATATTTGATAATGATCATAATCATATTTTGTATAATCTTCTAATGCTTTTTCGTTAACATCTAGTCTATTAATTAATATTCCTAAAGATACTTCTCCTAAAATATTTTTATAATTTATACTATATCCATCTTTAGCATCACCATTATAGTATATATCCATCCTATTTATTTTAGAAATCTTTTCCTTTTTAATTTCATCATTAAAATAGGATTTAGGATTATACATATCTACAAAATATTCTCTACCATTTTCATCAATAAATTCATTAACAGAAGAATAATATGTTCCATGACTACTCGTTATATACATATATAGTTTAACAGATCCTACTAACATAAATACAATAACCAAAAAGATAACTATTCCTTTTTTCTTCATGTCACTCTCTCCTCTTTCGCAATTTTCATAATGATTATATATTTCTATTAAAAATTGTTTTATCAATTAGTATATACACCTTTATAAATCCAATTTCTATTGATCCATCCTCTGTGATTATTTCCCGACCAATTATCATGTGCCTTAAACCATAATCTACCATTATAATCAACATACTGATAACCACATACCCAATGATCTCCATATAGACTGGATTTAAAAGACTGTAGTAATAAGCAAACAGGATATTTAGATGATATCTTACTTATGTAACTATCTCTTCTTTTTCATCAAAGGTATATATAAACGATTGAATAACATCAGAATAATCATTTTCTAATGCAGATGTTGTAAACACAATATTACTTATTATCAGTGGTAATAACATAAATAAAGTTATATATGTAAAATTTTATTTTTTCCATAAACAATCTTTCTTATTTAAAAATTTCTATAATTAAATTTTATATTTAAAAGCAAAGTCATAATAATCTTTAATTATTTCAAAATATAATATTTTAGTTCTCTCAAAAACATAGAGTTTTGATAAAATAATTAAAAATCCAAAATTTTTAACTCAGCATATTGTTAACCAATTTTTAATTTTCTATTATTTTAATTCTTTTGTTAAAATAATAGCCTTCATAGCTTTACGTAATTTTAAAATAGACAATTATGTTATACCCCTCCTTCTTATATTATATTTTCAAACATTGTCATATTATATATTTTTTATTTTGAATATAATGAAATACATTCAGCATATATTTTTGATTTATTTTAACTTCCTGTCGAATAGTTTATTTCTAATTTATCACTTTATTTCATTTTCATGACTTTTTTGTAACATTTAAATACCCTTGTATACATTTATAATACCAAAGAAAAAAGACTCTTTCGAGCCTTTTATTATTGTCTTATTGAATTATTTTAATTCAGCGAAATATTTGATTGTTCTAACCATGTTAGAAGTGTATGAATTTTCATTATCATACCAAGCAACTGTTTGAACTTCAGTAGTTCCATTATCTAATGGTTTAACCATTGTTTGAGTTGCATCAAATAATGATCCATAAGTAATTCCGATAATATCAGAAGATACTAATTGTTCTTCAGTATATCCAAATGATGGAGTTGCAGCTGCTTTCATTGCTTCATTAACTTGTTCAACTGTTACTTCACCTTCAACAACTGAAGTTAAGATTGTAGTTGATCCTGTAGGAACAGGTACACGTTGAGCTGAACCGATTAATTTTCCATTTAATTCTGGGATAACTAATCCGATTGCTTTTGCAGCACCAGTTGAGTTAGGTACGATATTAACTGCTGCAGCACGTGCTCTTCTTAAATCACCTTTTCTATGAGGTCCATCTAATACCATTTGATCTCCAGTATAAGCATGAACTGTTAACATGATACCAGATTTGATTGGTGCTAAATTGTTTAATGCATTAGCCATAGGTGCTAAGCAGTTTGTTGTACAAGATGCTGCTGAAATAATTGTATCATCAGCTTTTAAAACACCTTCGTTTACACCAAATACAACTGTTGGTAAATCATTTCCAGCAGGTGCAGAAATAACTACTTTTTTAGCTCCAGCATCAATATGAGCTTGAGATTTTGCTTTAGAAGTATAGAAACCTGTACATTCTAATACTACATCTACATCTAATTCTGCCCATGGTAATTCAGCTGCATTAGCTTTTGCATAAATTTTAATTTCTTTTCCATCAACAGTAATTGAATCTTCTCCAGCTACTACTGTATCAGCCAAAGCATATTTACCTTGTGCTGAATCATATTTTAATAAGTGTGCTAACATTTTAGGATCTGTTAAATCGTTGATTGCTACAACTTCATATCCTTCAGCACCAAACATTTGTCTGAATGCAAGACGTCCAATACGTCCAAATCCATTAATTGCTACTTTTACTGCCATTTTTTGACATCCTCCTTGAATTTAATTTATGTCTATATTATAGTCCACAAACTCAAATAAATCAATAAAAGTTGTATCATTATATAATTTTTTTCACAAAGTTTTTTATTGAAAACTCTTTCAAACATGAAACGACTTTTTTTGACTTTACTATTTTATTTTATCCAATTCTTTTTTTATTTATCAATAAATTTGCAATATTTGAACAAGATATTTTTTATATTCAACAACTCTTAAAATAAAATGAATAATCAAAATATTTTTATCTATAATGAACTATGGAGGTTATGAACAATGCATTTTATACCAACTGTTATTTTAAAAAAACATTCAAAAGAATATGCTTATGATATTTTTTCAAGACTATTAGAAGACCGTATTATCATGTTATGTGGAGAAATTAATGATGAGGTTGCAAGTTCCATTGTTAGCCAACTTTTATATCTTGAATCTTTAGATCCAACTGCTGATGTTTATATGTATATCAACTCTCCAGGTGGAAGTGTATCAGCAGGTTTAGCTATTTATGACACCATGAATTTTATTAAATGTGATGTATCTACAATTAGTATTGGACTTTCTGCAAGTATGGGAGCTTTCCTATTAGCTGCTGGTCAAAAAGGAAAAAGATGTGCATTAGAAAATAGTGAAATCATGATTCATCAACCATTAGGTGGAACAAGTGGACAAGCAAGTGATATTGAAATTACAACCAAACATATTCTCAGACAAAAAGATAAACTTAATCGTCTTTTATCTGAAATGACACAACAACCTTTACGTAGAATAAAAAAAGATACTGATCGAGATTACTTCATGAATGCCTATGATGCATTAGAATATGGTCTTATTGACGAAGTTCTTAAAAAAAATCATAATCATTAAATAAAATGATATTCTTGAAAAAATAAAATAAATCTCATATTGATTTAAAGAGATTTATTTTTTTATTTCTATAAACTATTTGTAGAGATATTTAAAATCTTATTTAATAATGAAAAAATAATTATCTATTATTCCAAAAATGAAATTCAAATAATTATAAATAAATTAAAAAATGACTATTTATATATCTGTTATAAATAGTCAAAAAAATATTGGTATTATCTTTATATAAGAATGAAAATCTTTTATTTTTCTTTTAATTCAACATTTAAACAATGATCAATAATTTGTATCGACTCTATTGGTAATGGATAATGATAATAACAAGAATCTTGTTTAACTTCAAAATCATCAAGATTTATGAACTGTTTTAACATATTCATTATATTTAATTTTAAAAATAAATATTCAATCTTTCCATTAATATTTTTAAAACAAATAGCATGATTATCATAATCCAATAAAAAATTAACAGTTAAATCAACAACATGTTCTTGATAAACAACACTTGCCTTTATATTTATTTTATTATCTATCCATACTTCTGATTCATTTATAGAAATAGAATATTGTGTCAATATTGGTTGTAAAGCAAATTCTAAAATAATTTTTAATTCTTTTTCATTTAATATCATTATATCACCTTTACATTATATGAATAATTGATAATTTTATTCTTAGACTCTAATAAGCATTAAAAATATTTTCAATTTCTTGATGATCTTGAGTATGTGAAAGTGCCAACATCAATAAAACACGTGCTTTTTGTGCTGATAAAGTATTAGCCGCAATACAATATTGTTGTGGATCAAAAATTTCATCATCAAAAACTATTCCATGTGAAACACGAGAAGCTCTTACAAAAACAATCCCTTTTAAAGAAAGTTCATTAATAGCCTTCAACCATTCTTGACTATAATTTCCATTACCAGATCCCACTATCACAATTCCTTGATGATTCATCGCCATGTCATAAAGAATTTGAGATGATGCTCCTGCATAAAAATAAGCAATTGCAACTTCTGGTAAACTTTCTAATTTATTTTGTGAAAAACCTGATTGAAAAGTATGAATTTTAAAGCTACGTGAGAAAAAGTAAACTTCATCATCTTGCATATATCCTAAACAACCAAAATCTTTTTGATCAAAAGCATCAATCTTATAATTATTGACTTTTTGAATATCTCTTCCTGAATAAATAGTACTAGAAAAAAGCCCCATAACCCCTTGTTCTCTAGCCTCTTCACAAGCAGCTAAACACACAGCTTGATATAAATTATATGGACCGTCTGCACTTGTTGCAGTCGCAGGACGCATAGCTCCAGTAATCACAATAGGCTTAGACGTATTTAACGTTAAAGTTAAAAAATAAGAAGTTTCATCAAGTGTATCTGTTCCATGTGTAATAACAATCCCATCTATTTCATCATCTTTAACAATATCATTAATTGTATTAGCTAAAGTTATCCATTTTGAAGGATTCATCTCATTACTATCAACATTCATAATTTGATATTCTTTGATATGTGCTACTTGATTAATCATTGGTATTGATTGAATGACTTCATCAATATTCATTTCTCCTGCATGATATGCAACCGCTTTTCCTTCTTGCCCTGTTCCAGCTATTGTTCCTCCAGTTGCTATAATGGCTATTGTTTTCATAAGATCACCCTTTCATCCTTCACTATTTTAACATCTTCTTTTCATACACACAATCACAAATCAATAACTTACATAACAAAAAAACAGATATGTTTAAATACCTGTTTTCTTATCAATAAAATATAAAATAATCTTATTTTTCAAATCTTTTATTGACTTTTTTATAAATGAAATCAAAACTTACTATATCTATAAACCATATTATTTTTATAAATAATTCTAATGGATAAAATGTTAAAGCATAATCCAACCACATTTTATCATAATAAGATTGATTCCTATAAACAATAATAAATAATAATATCAAAACAACTGAAAGGAAAACTTTAAAATAGGAAACATATGTTCTATTTCTTATCTTTTTTAAAAAAACGAATATATCTAAGAAAATCCATATTAAACAACATATTAATAAAAATATATTAGGAATAGGAATCATCATTTATATCCCCCCCTTTCAGAAAAAGAACATAATTACCCTAAATCTTCTCCATTTGTTTCAATCACATGTTTATACCAATCAAATGACTTTTTCTTACTTCTTGAAAAATCTCCTTCATGTGCATTATTATAATTCACATAAATAAAACCATAACGTTTGTCATATTCACCTGTTGAAGCAGAAACAATATCAATTGGAGCCCACATTGTATACCCTAATAAATCAACTCCATCATAATCAACAGCTTCTTTCATTGCTGCAATATGTTCTTTTAAATAATCAATTCGATATTGATCATCAACAACATATTCATCATTATCTTCTATATATTTATCATATGCACCAAATCCATTTTCAACAATCATCATAGGTAATTCAAAACGATCATTAAACCAGTTTAAACACCAACGTAATCCCACAGGATCAATTTGCCATCCCCAATCAGATGCTTTTAAGTATGTATTTCTTACAAAATCTTCTTCTGAAAAATCAAAAGAACGACCAAATCTTCCAGTATATTTTGTAGCATAACTCATATAATAAGAAAAACCAATATAATCAACTTTACCTTCTGCTAAAGCTTTTTCATCTTCTGGTAAAATAAAGTTTTCATACCCTTTTCTTTCAAATTTCTTTAAGATATGTCGAGGATAATGTCCACGAGCATGCACTTCTACGTACCAATATTTTTGATGCATTGCTTGTTGTGCATTTAAAACATCTTCTGGATTACAAGTAGCTGGATAAACACCATTCATACCAATCATACATCCAATTTGAGCATCTGGATCAATTTCATGACATGCTTTAACAGCTAATGCACTAGCAACCAATTCATGGTGAGCAGATTTATACATCATATATTCAATATCATCACCATCTTTAACAAGAACAGCACCCTCTTGAATTAAATGATGTGCTCCCATTTGAGTCAATTCTGCTTGATTATTAATTTCATTAAATGTCATCCAATATTTAACTTTTCCCTTATATCTTTCAAAACAAGTTTTTGCAAATCTTACAAAAAACTCAATACATCTTCTATCCATAAATCCATTATATTTTTCTGCTAAATGATAAGGCATTTCAAAGTGTGATAATGTAATAACTGGTTCAATACCTAATCTATGCATCTCATCAAACATCTCATCATAAAATTTTAATCCTTCTTCATTTGGTTGAGCATCATCTCCATTTGGATAAATACGTGTCCAAGCAATAGAAGTTCTAAAAGCTTTGAATCCCATTTCAGCCATTAAAGCTAAATCTTCTTTATAATGATGGTAAAAATCAATACCTACATGATTAGGATAATCTTCTCCTTCAATAACTCCATTTGTGATTCTTCTAGCAACACCATTAGAACCTGCTGTCATAACATCAGCAATACTAACACCTTTTCCTCCTTCTTGCCAAGCACCTTCACATTGGTGAGCAGCTACTGCGCCACCCCATAAAAAATCTTCTCTAAAAGCCATATTCTTTATTCCTCCATTTCTTAATATTATTATACACAAAATTATATCCTATTTCCATGTTCCTTTAACTGAATACTTTACATTTTTTATCTTTTTATTAAAAATAAATGATCTTGTTTTTTTATAAAGAATTCATTGTCTATCACCTTTTTATATAATTGATAATATCAACATTTTCATTATTGACAAATAATAACTTTCTTTTTATCATTATGCTTGCGAGGTACAAATATGAATGACTATCTAATCAAAGGAAATATAACAAAATCATTAATATTATTTTCAATCCCTATGATTTTAGGAAATCTATTACAACAATTATACAATATTGCTGATACTTTTATTGTTGGACAATATATTGGTTCTTCTGCTTTAGCCGCAGTTGGTTCTTCTTTTACACTTATGACCTTTTTAACATCTATTCTTTTGGGTTTATGTATGGGAAGTGGTATTTTATTTTCTATACTTTTTGGAGCTAAACAATTAAAACAATTGAAAACATCTTTTTTTGTTTCTTTTGTAAGTATTGGTTTTTTATCTATTCTTTTAGAAATCATTTGCTTATTATGTATACATCCTTTACTCTCTTTTTTAAATATACCTCAAAATATTTATCAAAATACTTATGAATATTTAATGATTATTTTTTTAGGTATATTTTTTACTTTTTTATATAATTATTTTTCTTCTTTACTGAGAGCTTTAGGTGATTCAAAAACACCCCTTATCTTTTTAGCAATAGCTTCAGTTGTGAATATTGTTTTAGATATCTATTTTATTGTTTCTTTTCATATGGGAGTTTCTGGTGCTGCTCTTGCAACTTTAATAGCTCAGATATTAAGTGGTGTCAGTATCATGATTTATGTTTTCATAACTCAAAAAGAACTTTTACCACAAAGAAAAGATTGTTATTTTGATAAAGAACTTTTTAAAAAAATAAAAGATTATTCTTTATTAACTTGTATTCAACAATCTGTAATGAATTTTGGGATTTTGATGATTCAAGGATTAGTCAATAGTTTTGGTATTGCAACAATGTCTGCTTTTGCCGCTGCTGTTAAAATTGATTCTTTTGCATATATGCCTGTTCAAGATTTTGGAAATGCTTTTTCAACTTTTATTGCTCAAAATAAAGGAGCTAATGAAAATGAACGTATTCAAAAAGGTTTAAAATCTGCTATGATGATTTCAACTCTATTTTGTTTAGTGATTTCTTTAATTGTATGTATATTTGCTAAAGAATTAATGCTTATTTTTATTAAGTCTGATGAAATAGAAATCATTGTTAAAGGAATTGAATATTTAAGAATTGAAGGTATTTGTTATCTAGGAATCGGTTGTTTATTTTTATTATATGGATATTATCGTGGTATTGGAAAACCTGGTATTTCTGTTGTATTGACTGTCATTTCTTTAGGTACAAGAGTAATTTTATCTTATATGCTTGCTTCATATTTAGGAACAACTATTATTTGGTGGTCTATTCCTATTGGATGGATTTTAGCTGATGTTATAGGAATATTATATGGTATTAAAAAAGAAAAGTGGAAAATCATTTAAGATTCTCCACTTATTTTATAAATAAAATTTGTAAACTGTTGGCATGTTTCTTCTAATGTCAAATCAGAACTTGTTTCAAAAACATAATCTGTTTTATGAAGATTATCATACTCTTTCCTTTGTTTAATATTTTCAATTCTTTCTTTAATTCTCTTTTTATCATCACCACGATTAATCATTCTTTTTTCTAATTCTTCAATAGGTGTATGAACAAAGATTGTTATTACATCAATATCCAGATTTTTTTCTTTAAATAACTTTTTAAAAATTTGAGCCCCTTCATATGTAACAACCATAAATGCACAATCACTTTGAAGATAGGCATAATCTAAATCTTTTTGTGCTGTTCCATAAAAATTACCAGCATACTCATCTTTTTCAATCATCTCAATATTCTTAAATTCTTCTTGAGTTACAAAATGATAATCTTTTCCATCAATCTCACCTTTTCTTGGCAAACGTGTTGTTGTAGAAACAATCTCACCAAATCCTGTTTTTTCTCTTGCATATGCTACATAAGTTGATTTTCCTGACCCAGATGGTCCAACAATTCCAAATAATTTTTTACTCATATTTTAACACCTCTTTTTTATTATAACATACTTTATTTTATTTTATTGTCTATCTATAAAATTTATTTTATAATATAAATAAATTTATTAAAGGAGATTTTGTATGTTTAATCAATTATTTAAAAAGAAAGAAAAAGCATTTAATTTTAATGATATGTTTAATACATATTATCAACAAGGAAAAGATTATTTTCATAAAAATGATTTTGAATATGCTGTTCATTATTTAGATCAAGCTTATGCTTTAACACTATCACTTGAAGATTTGGATGTTTCAGAAGAAAAAATAGAAAATTGTTCTCAAATGTTACTTCAACTTGAAAAAGAAGAAACACTTATTATGAAAACAATAGAGAACATAAAGGAGATGGCTGAGCATTTAACTTATGATCAAAGATCGTTGTGGAATTTATTAACTTTATGTCGTTTAGAAGTTATTTTTAAAGAAGTTTCTCATATCTCTGAATGCAAACTTTTTACAAGAGTACCTGACCTTATTGATTTACTTTACCAAATTATTACTGGTGAAAAAGAATATGATGAAAGTGATGAAACAGATTTCTTAGATAAACTTTATGAATTAAGCGACTCCCAAACATTTTATAATCCTCACACAACATTTACTTTTTCTTTCTTAGAAAAACCTATTCAACTTCTTGATTTTATAGGTGGTGATGTTTTAACATCATTAGAACTTTTTATAGATCAAGAAACTAATTATACTGAAATCAATGATTTTTCAAATGATTTTGTTGTAAGTGCTTTAGGAATTTTAAAGAGCTATTATTTACGTACACAAAATCATAACATTAATGAAATTTCTCAAATTCAAAATGAATTAACAAGAATAAAAAATGATTATGAATTGATTAAAAATATTCCTGACGAAGAAACTTTTATTTTGAAAATGAATACATATCGTCAAATGAATATTTTTGAATAAGAAAATACCTATCCCATATTAAGGATAGGTATTCTTTATTATAAAAGAAATGTCTTTTATGACATTCCTTTCTGACTTTCATATGTACTTTGGATAAAATCCATAAATTCTTCATGTGTTATACCTAATCGACTTAAAAATAACATATATGAAACTTGTCCATCATCTTTTAACACTTTATCATTCACATAAGCAAAAAGATCATTTGCCCCCATTATACCATCAGCAAATATAAATGCAGATAATTTTCCATCCTTAAAATATGCATCAATATATAAACTACCTTTTGATGAATAAAGATACATATCATCATCATACCCTTTTAGAAGTGGTTCAGATCTAAATGAAATATCAAAGTTCTTATCACTCACAAGTTCTTTAACTTCATCTACTGATTTCTTTTCATTTCCAACTTTAATTAAATACTCTTTTAATGCTTCTTCATTTGTTTCCATATCTTCAAACCATTTTTCAAGTAAAGGTTTTTGCTCATCGTCTGAACCTATATTCATATTATCAATCAATTCAGAAGAAGAATATCCATAACTATCTGGGTTTTCTCCACCATAAAACTTATACCCAAGAAAAGTATTATTCTTATCATAATATCCTATAATACTTTCATTTCCACCATCTTTTCTTAAAGTAATTTGCCTTTGAAATTTATCTCCAAAAAATTCACTTTTTTCAACAATATAACTTTTCTCATTCAAAGTTTCTCCTAAATCCTTTGTAGAAGCACTACATCCAATCATTGTTACCATCAACAATAGTCCCAAACAAATACCAATCATTTTTCTCATAAAAATACTTATCCTCCTATATTAATTATATCAGTTCTTTCTTATATTTCCTACAAAATTTACTATTATTTTTATTTAATATTAGTGATGAGATTAAATTACTAATAAAACACTGATATCTATCTAAAGATAAGAAATAATAAATATGATTTAGATATGATAAGTAATGAAAAAATAATTGATATAGTTAATGATATTGAAATTTCTTATACTGGTAATATTTTAAATGATATGCGTTCATGAATTAAGTCATTACTGATTACACTATGATGAAAATATTAGTTTCTCATTTTTATTGAATTTATAATCAAAAAAGGAATACCTTTAAAAATATGGTATTCCCTATCTGATAAGATTTTACCTGACTTATGTGAATGAAAATAATTCATTCACTTTTTTATTCTATCTTGCTTCCACAATGAGAACAATATTTCCCATCCTCTACTTTTGTTCCACAATAACGACAATAAATTTTTTTATCCCTTTTCATTCCACATTCCTTACAAAAATTCCCATCATTAACAATTTGACATTGAGGACATACCCAAGTATCATGGTTTGCCTCTACTGTTATTGAATGATCCATTTCACTTTGCATATCATAAAATGACATATCATCTCTTTTAAATAATTCTTCATCTCTCTTATCTATTTTTAGTTGAGATTTTTGATCAGGAGTTACTTTTATAATTCCTACTGATTGTATTTGAATTCCTCTTGTCTTTATCCAATCATCATCTAAGCAATGAGACATAAGTTTAGATAATTCTCTTTGTTTTGTTGGTATTTCATTAAATTGTAAACCTTCTCCACCTGCTCCTAAATTTGTTAGTGCAGTATCCAAAGCTGCATAAAATTCTCCCATACACATCTCAACTAGATCATCTTTTAAATACTCATCTTTAATATTTCCAATAATATTTTCATAAAGAACAATTGGATTAACAACTTTAAAACTAAACACCCCATAATATTTAATATAAATAGATAAATATTTTGGATCATTATATGGAATTGGTAAAAGAGAGCCAAATTTATTATTTATAATCTCTTTCATGTTCACATAATATATTCTCTGATCCTTTGCAATTATTCCTCCAAAACTTACCTTTCTTAATGTTTCATCTATAGATTTTGATATACTTTCACTATCATCCTCATTAAAGATACTTGGTGTTGTACTTGTATTCCATATATAAACACCTTCCTCTAAAGAAACATCTATAACTTTTCCATTTTCTACGACAATAATTCCTTGTCCAGCATTCACTACAATCATTGATCCATCACTAATAACATTTTGTGCTGAATGATTATTTAACTGATGGAATTGTCCTCTTTTTAACAACACATGATTATCTAATGAATCACAATAAAAATACTCTTTATATTGATTATCAAGTGTTTCTTGAACACTTGTCAAAACAGCTTTTAATAATCCCATACTAGCCTCCTATATCAAGCTCATAATTTCTATTTTATCAATCAAAAAACCTGTATCTTCTGCCTTTAATTCTTGTTTACAATATTCACAATAATCATAATTATATATATCAATAGGTGCTCCACAATATGGACATTCCTTTAAATCAGAATAAATTAATTGTTGAAAAGGAATCCTTTCTTCCTTAACAAAAACAATTTGATATTTCACAACTCTTGATTGTGACTGACTTCCTAAAATTTTCCTTGAATCTTTTAAAGAAATAAAATAATCAATAAGAGATAATTGAACATTCATTTCAATTTTATCCATATTATCTTCTCGTATATACGATATAATTTGACTATCTAATAATTCAAATTGACTCATTATATTTTGAATTTGTCGTTCTTTCATATTATTTAATTGATGTTCATGTATCTGATATAACTCATTTGTTTCATATCTTCTTAAAACATTAAAATCCTTTAAAGACCATGCCTTTTCAACACACACCAATATATCATAAGCCCATTTACAAAAAGTTTTTTCATCAAAATGGGGACTAATTTGTTTTAAATCTTCCATTTTATCACCTTATTTCTTTTTTAAATTTCCATCCATCATGACTAAAATCTGATCTCTATCTAATTTCAATAATTCATTCTTTCCTTTTTTAATAATATGACCATTATATTTCTCTAATTGAGAATATAATGTTTTTTCATTGAGTGATAAAAGTTCATTAATTTTTGAAGAATCTACAATCCAATAATAACAAGCATAATAATCAGATAATGCTTCCACCTCATACGTCCCCTCTGATATATGTTTTCCAACATAGAAAACCCCTCTTGGATATTCTGTTGTTTGTAATTGAGGAGTATTGTCAAGATGGTATAATTTTGTATATCTATCAACACTTATATCATCACCATTTTCCAAAACAACAATAACATTTTGATACCATTGTTGATAAACATTATGTTTTAATGAAAAACTCATTTTATTTGCATGAAATGCATTCGCATTTTTATAATTCTCATCTATACAAACATAAATTCCAGGAAGTAAATCTTTTCCAACCTTATAATTTCCTAATGTAAAAACTTGTTCTTTTAATCTATTCGTAACTTCCTTTTTTAATTGACTATCATTCCATTGTTTCTTATCAATTAAATCATTGCATTGCTTCCAAACTTTACATTCCTCATAAAAACAATCTATCTTACTAAAAATAGAATAAAGTCTTTCCCTTTCTGAAACAGTACCTTGATTCAATACCATTTCAATTAAAATTTCTCTATTTTTCTCTTCAAAAAGCGATTTTATATTCTTTGTCATATCTTTTTTATAGAGTGAACTCATATCCTTAGTAATAATACCTTCTTGCAAAAGCTTCTTACTTTTAACTTGCTTAAAAATATTTTGTAATTGTTTTCTCAATGAATCATCTAAATCTGCTCTATATGAAAGCAAATAATAATTATCATGTTCATAACTCATTAAATAATCCTGCATACCCAATTCATCTAAAATTTTATTAACTTCTGACAAGGGATGAAATTTTCTTATTGAATCATTAACAACTTCCAATTTGTTTACATCATAATGAAGATATTCAGTATCATTATAATACTTCATTTCAGCAATCATTTCTCCATTATATTTTATTTTTAAATGATTCTCACTTTCTTCATCAACAATAAAATCTGTATTCATACAATTATCCTCTACCAATTCCCTAAAGGATAAATGAGTATTTCTATCTTCTATGTTATATATAATGAAATACACTAAAAAAAGAAAACAAAAAGCCATAAAAAGTTTTACAAATATAGATGTTTTCTTTCTGCCACTAACATTTATTTGCTCATCTTTCTTATTGGTTCCTATATCATCAATAAAATTATTATCACCTATCATATCAACATCACCTATATTTATATTATCATAATCATCTTTGAAAAACACTTTATTTTAATTAAATCGTAAAGATAATATTTCAATTCTTTGAAAACTCATTTATAATATATACAAGGAGTTGATAAAGATGGAAAATTTTTATAGGAAGGCAATGATTCTCACATACAAAATAGATTTTGATGGAGATCATATTTTTATGGATAGTGCTAATTTTAAAGGAAATTATGATATTCATGATGTTGAATGGGTATTTTTAGATAGTATTTCACTTTATGTTAAATTTGGAAAAGATAAAAAGGCACACCAATTTATTATGAAAAAGGATGGTGAGTACTTTAAAAAGCTTTATCAGTATCTATTACCATATACTGAAAAAATAAAAATTGATAGTGAAAAAAAGAGAGTAACAATCTATCATAAAAATAATCCTGATATTAAAGTCAGTTATTTAGATTTTCAACAAATTATACGTGCTGAAATTATAGAAGAAACTGAAACAAAGTATGTTGATATTTCTGACATTGAGAAATGGGATAAAAGCAAAGCTAAAGAGGTAAAAACGTTATTAAAATTGCAAATTAAATTAACAATTAATGATGTAAATATTCCTCAAATGTATATTGATTATATTTATAGTAGATATCCATCAATGCCTGATGAGGTTATCCAAACAATTCAAAAACAATGTCAAAAAGATTTATCTGCTTTAGAAGTTATTACACACCAAAATACAGTTCAAAAAAAGGATAATTATCAGGTCATCCCTATTGAAGAACTTAAAAAACTTAAAGATTTATTAGATTTAAATGTTATTACTCAAGAAGAATTTGATAAAAAGAAAAAACAATTATTAGACATATAGAATAAATAGAAAAACAAGAATTGTACTTTTGACAACTCTTGTTTTCCTAAATTAAAATTCAAAGTGCACCACAAGGTGCGCTTTTTTAGTGTATA
>CAJUOS010000022.1 GCA_910588075.1 uncultured Erysipelotrichaceae bacterium
CGACAATAGCAAGCTGCCAGTTCCTTATGGATACCTATTTGGTATCCCTTTTTTTAATTTATATTAAAGTTTTATTTTTAGGAGATTAAGGTTAAGGCAATGAGTATGAAAAGTTATAAATACAATAGAGAAATCGGATGTTGGCTTGTTTTATTAATTGTAGTTATTTTTTTATCTATAACTATGTATATTTTTAGAAATCCATTTCATACTCATTATATTTTAGAGGCCGGAGATTCTCTTGAAATAGAAAAATTATTAAAAGAAAAAACTGAAAATCCAAAGTTTGTTGATAAAATAGATAAAAAGTTACTTTCTACAGTAGGAATATATACCATTAGGGTAGAAAACAAATATTCTCAATATA
The DNA here is from genome assembly GCA_910588075.1 of uncultured Erysipelotrichaceae bacterium. Classification (GTDB taxonomy): domain Bacteria; phylum Bacillota_I; class Bacilli_A; order Erysipelotrichales; family Coprobacillaceae; genus MGBC163490. The sequence continues at coordinate 368 of CAJUOS010000022.1, forward strand.
ATGTAAATTTGTTAGTAAAAGATACAATTTTGCCAAAGGCTAAAGTTAAAAAGTTAGATATGTGGATTGGTGATGAAATAACAAGTGATTTATTTATTTCTAATATTAAAGATATTTCACCAGTTAAGACTTCTTTTTTAAAGGCACCAGATTTAACTAAAGAAGGAAAACAAGATATTATTATTTTATTGAAAGATATTTCTGGCAATACAACTCCATATAAGACAACATTAAATTTAAAAAAAGATACTGAAGCACCAGTTATTTCAACAGTCAATACTATCTTATCAAACAAAGGCGAAACAATTCTTTATAAAAAAAATACATCAGTAACTGATAATCGAGATAAAGATATTGAGTTAAAAGTTGATTCTTCACAAGTTAATTATAATAAACCTGGAACTTATTATGCGATATATAGTGCTCAAGATCGTGCAGGAAATAAAGCTTCAAAAAAGGTCAAAGTTATAATTTTAAATAAAAATGATACATCATTAAAGAATGAAGCTAAAGAATTAGCTAAAGATTTCATTAAAATGATTGCAAGTGATAAAAAAACAAAACAAGAGAAATTAAAAGCATGTTATGATTATATACGTAATAATATGGTATATAATGGTATTCATAAAGGAACTATTGATAATTATTATATAGATGCAGTAGATGGATTAAAAACATGGAAAGGTGATTGTTTGGTTTCAAATGGCGTTTTGCGTGTTGTTTGTGAAGAATTAGGTGTCCCAACTATTGTTGTTGAAAGATCTAGTCAAAAGAAAACAAATCATTATTGGTTTTTAGCAGATACTGGAGATGGATGGTATCATTATGATGCTTTCAAAAGAAAAAATGTCATCATTTATAGATGGACTGATGATCAATTATTACAGTGGTCTAAAAGCAATCAAAGACTGGCGGATTTTGATAAAAGTAAATATCCATCAACGCCTAAAAAATAAAATATAAAGAGAATGGAAATAGTAAAAAATTCATTCTCTTTTTTTGCGAAAAAAGTTCAAAAATGCTTGATTTATCAGTGTTTTTAGTGTAAAATGCTCTTGTTGTGTAATGCGTAGACGTGCGAGGTTGCTGAAACACTGATAGCCGTTGTCATGAGCGGAAGGGTTGTTTCAGGTAATTCGCATTGAGCAGCCAAATAATTGGCAAAGAAGGAGGAATAATTCATGGCAAACAACAAAATTAGAATTAGATTGAAATCATTTGATCACAAAATCTTAGATGCTTCTGCTGAAAAAATTGTAGCAGCTGCTAAAAAGTCAGGTGCTCAAGTAGTAGGTCCTGTACCTCTACCAACTGAAAAAGAAGTTTATACTATCTTAAGAGCAGTTCATAAGTATAAAGATTCTCGTGAACAATTTGAAATCAGAACTCACAAACGTCTTATTGACATTGTGAATCCAACACCAGAAACAGTTGATGTATTAGCTCGTTTAGAATTACCAAGTGGTGTGGATATTGAAATTAAATTATAAGGAAAGGTAAAGGTGTAACTCATGAAAGGAATCTTAGGTCGTAAGATTGGAATGACTCAAGTATTCACTACTGATGGGAAGCTTATTCCTGTAACAGTTGTAGAAGCAACTCCTAATGTTGTATTACAAAAGAAAACTGTTGCTACTGATGGATATGATGCTATCCAAGTTGGTTTTGAAGACAAGAGAGAAAAATTAGCAACAAAAGCTCATAAAGGTCATGTTGCAAAAGCTGAAACAGCTCCTAAGCGCTTCATTAAAGAATTTCGTTATGACGAAATGATGAGTTATGAAGTTGGTCAAGAAATTAAAGTTGATAGCTTTGTAGCTGGTGAAGTGGTAGATGTAACTGGAACTAGCAAAGGTAAAGGTTATCAAGGTGTTATAAAAAGACATGGACAAAGTATTGGTCCTAAAGGACACGGATCAGGAGCTCACAGAATTGTTGGTTCAATGGGACCAATTGCTCCTAACAGAATCGCTCCAGGTAAGAAATTGCCAGGGCAAATGGGAAATGTAACAAGAACAGTTCAAAACTTAGAAATCGTAGCTGTTGATGTAGAAAACAATGTATTGTTAATTAGTGGATCAATCCCAGGTCCTAAAAAAGGTTTAGTAGTTGTTAAATCTGCTATTAAAGCAAATGGAAAGGTTAATCCAGCTGAAGATTTAATTATCTATGAAACTGAAGAAGAAATCGTAGAAAATCCAGTAGAAGAAGCTGTTGATACAGCAGCTGCTGAATAATGAAGCGAAAGGAGGAAAACTAATGTTAAAAGTTGCAGTATATAACCAAGAAGGTACAAAAGTAAAAGATACAGAACTAAATGAATCAATTTTTGGTATCGAACCAAATAATCAAGCAATCTTTGATATGGTCTTACTACAAAGAGCTTCATGGAGACAAGGTACTCATAAAGTGAAAAACCGTACTGAAGTTAGAGGTGGAGGAAAGAAACCTTGGAGACAAAAAGGTACAGGTAGAGCAAGACAAGGATCAATTCGTGCACCACAATGGAGAGGTGGAGGAGTTGTATTCGGTCCTAACACAAATAGAAACTATAAGTTAAAAATGAACAAAAAAGTAAGACAATTAGCTTTAAAATCTGCTTTAAGTCAAAAAGTTATTGATAATGAAATGACAGTTTTAGATAACATTACATTTGATGCTCCTAAAACAAAAGCAATGATTAAAGTATTAGAAAATTTAGATGCTAATAGAAAAACATTAATCGTTATGGATGAAGTGAATGAATTTGTTGCTTTATCTGCAAGAAATATTCCTGGAGTTAAAGTTATTAATTCTAAAGGACTTAACGTATATGATATCTTAGATAGCACAAAGTTAGTTATGACAGAAGAAGCTATCAAAGCTGTTGAGGAGGTATTGGCATAATGGCACATATTACAGATGTTTTAAAGAAACCAGTACTTACTGAAAAATCTTTAATGTTACAACAAACAGAAAACAAATATACATTTGATGTAGATTTAAATGCAAATAAGACTGAAGTTAAACAAGCAGTTGAAGCAATGTTTGATGTTAAAGTTGAAAGTGTCAACATTATGAATGTTAGACCTAAAACAAAAAGAATGGGTAGATACGTTGGTAAAACAAACAAGAGAAGAAAAGCTATCGTTAAATTAAAAGAAGGATTTGAAATAGATTTATTTGGAGAAGAATAAATCAAAACTATTGGAATGAATCTCCATTCCAGAAAAGAAAAATAAGGAGGAGAAAAAGATGGCTATTAAAGTATACAAGCCTACGACAAATGGACGTCGTAATATGACATCTTTGACTTATGATGAAATTACAACTAATAAGCCTGAGAAATCATTGACAGTTCGTTTATCTAAAAAAGGTGGACGTAACAATCAAGGTGTCATCACAACACGTCATCATGGTGGTGGACATAAACGTTTATATCGTATTATAGATTTTAAACGTAATAAAGATGATATTGTTGGTAAAGTAGCAACAATAGAATATGATCCAAATAGATCTGCAAATATTGCATTAATCAATTATGCAGATGGTGAAAAGAGATATATTCTTGCTCCTAAAGGATTAGAAGTAGGAATGAAAATTGTATCTGGTGAAAATGCAGATATTATTGTTGGAAATTGCTTACCAATGGGAAATATGCCTGAAGGTACAGTTATTCACAATATTGAAATGCAACCAGGAAAAGGTGGACAAGTTGCAAGATCAGCAGGTGTGTCTGCACAAATCTTAGGTAAAGAAGGAAAATATGTTACAGTAAGATTGGCTTCTGGAGAAGTTAGAAAATTCTTAGGAGTATGTAGAGCTACAGTTGGTGTAGTTGGTAATGAAGACTATTCATTAGTTAATATTGGTAAAGCTGGACGTAATAGATGGAGAGGTATTAGACCTACAGTTCGTGGTTCTGTAATGAACCCTAATGATCACCCACATGGTGGTGGTGAAGGTAGAACTTCAATCGGACGTAAAGCTCCAATGACTCCTTGGGGTAAAAAAGCTCTTGGAGTTAAGACTAGAAATAGTAAAAAAGCTTCAAATAAAATGATCGTACGTCGTCGTAACGGTAAATAAGAAGGAGGGTTTTAGAATATGGCAAGAAGTTTAAAAAAAGGTCCATTTGCGGATGAACACTTAATGAAAAAAGTTGAAGCATTAAATGCAGCAAACAAAAAAGAAGTCATTAAAACATGGTCAAGACGTTCTACTATCTTCCCATCATTTATTGAACATACTTTCGCAGTATACAATGGAAGAGAACATATCCCAGTATATGTAACTGAGGATATGGTAGGTCATAAGTTAGGAGAATTTGCGCCTACAAGAACTTATCGTGGACATGATGCTGATGACAAAAAGTCAGGTAAATAGAGAGAGAGGAGACAAATAACATGGAAGCAAGAGCTCAAGCTAAAATGATTCGTGTTTCACCTCAAAAAGCAAGATTAGTTGTAGACTTAGTAAGAGGTAAGCAAGTAAAAGAAGCACTTGGTATCTTAGAATACGTTAATAAGAGTGCGACTCCTGCAATCATTAAAGTCGTAAAATCTGCTGCACAAAATGCTGTTTTCAATGAAGGTGCAGAAGAAGATAAATTATTTATTAAAGAAATTTTTGTAGACGAAGGTCCTACATTAAAAAGATTCCGTGCTAGAGCAAAAGGAAGCGGAACTCGAATTTTAAAAAGAACAAGCCACATTACATGTGTGGTTGCTGAAAGATAGGAGGTCAAAGTATGGGTCAAAAAGTAAGTCCAGTTGGATTACGAGTTGGCGTTAACCGTAATTGGAATTCAAGATGGTACGCTAATGATAAAGACTTTGCTTCATTATTACATGAAGATATCAAGATTCGTGAATTCTTGAATGAGAAGTTAAAAGGAGCATATGTTGCTAATATTGAGATCGAAAGATCAAAAAATCGTGTTAACATTTTTGTTCATACATCTAGACCTGGTGTTGTTATTGGTAAAGATGGAGAAGCTGTTGACGCTTTAAGAAAAGAAGTTGCTAAATTGGTAAATGGTAAACAAGTATTTATCAATATTGTTGAAATTAAAAATCCAGATGTTGTTGCTCAATTAGTAGCAAACAGAATTGCTGAACAATTAGAGAATCGTGCTTCATTTAGAACAGTTCAAAAAAGAGCTATTCAAAGTGCTATGAGAGCTGGAGCTAAAGGAATTAAAACTTGTGTATCAGGACGTTTAGGTGGTGCTGATATGGCAAGAACAGAAGGTTATTCAGAAGGTAATGTACCTCTTCATACATTAAGAGCAGACATTGATTACGCTACAGCAGAAGCTGACACAACTTATGGAAAATTAGGAGTAAAAGTTTGGATTTGTAAGGGAGAAATTCTTCCTGCAAAGAAGAAAGGGGATAAATAATCATGTTGATGCCTAAGAGAACTAAATATAGAAGACCTCATAGAATTAAATATGAAGGTAAGGCTAAAGGTGGAACTCAAGTTTCTTTCGGTGAATATGGTTTACAAGCTCAAGAAGGTGCTTGGATTACTTCAAGACAAATTGAAGCTGCTCGTATTGCTATGAACCGTTATATGAAACGTGGTGGACAAGTTTGGATTAGAATTTTCCCTCATTTAGCTAAAACTAAAAAACCTCTTGAAGTCCGTATGGGTTCAGGTAAAGGTGCTCCAGAAGAATGGGTAGCAGTAGTAAAACAAGGTCGCGTAATGTTTGAAGTCGCTGGTGTTGAAGAAGAAGTTGCAAGAGAAGCTTTAAGACTTGCATCTCACAAATTACCAATTAAATGTAAGATTATCGGAAGAGGTGAGTAATTGTGACAGTTCAAGATATTAGAGATACAGAAACTCAAGAATTACTTAACAAAGTAGAAGAGTACAAAAAAGAATTATTTGGATTAAGATTCCAACAAGCAACAGGACAATTAGAGAATACAGCTCGTGTAAGAGAAGTAAGAAAGTCAATAGCAAGAATTAAAACAATTATTAGAGAAAGAGAATTAAACAAATAATAGAAGGAGAGAAATATGGAAAGAAACAATCGTAAAGTTTATACTGGAACAGTTATTTCTACAAAAATGGATAAAACAATTACTGTTTTGGTAGAAACTCATGTTAAACACAAATTGTACGGAAAACGTGTAAAATCTTCTAAAAAGTTTAAGGCTCATGATGAAGAAAATATTGCAAGAAATGGTGATGTTGTAAAAATTATGTCAACTCGTCCATTATCTGCAACTAAACGTTTCCGTTTAGTAGAAGTTGTTAAGAAAGCTGAAATTATTTAATATTTATACTCTGAAAGGAGGTCACTCGAATGATCCAAAACGAAAGCAGATTAAAAGTTGCTGACAATACAGGAGCAAAAGAAGTACTAGTTATTAGAAACCTAGGTGGTTCAAATAGAAAATTTAGTAACATCGGTGATGTAGTTGTAGCTACAGTAAAGCAAGCAACTCCAGGTGGTACAGTTAAAAAAGGTGAAGTTGTAAAAGCAGTTATTGTAAGAACTAAATATGGTGTAAATAGAGAAAATGGTTCATTAATCAAATTTGATGATAATGCTTGTGTTATTATTAAAGATGACAATTCACCTAGAGGAACTCGTATCTTCGGACCAGTTGCCAGAGAGTTAAGAGATGCAGATTTCATGAAAATCGTATCATTAGCTCCTGAGGTATTATAGGAGGAAACGAGAAGATGAAATTACATGTAGGTGATACTGTTCAAGTTATCGCTGGTAGCGATAAAGGAAAAACTGGAGAAGTTATCCAAATTCTTAGAAAAGAGAATAAAGTTATTGTTGAAGGTGTTAATATGGTAACAAAACATATCAAACCTTCACAAGCAGATCCAGAAGGTGGAATTGTAACAAGAGAAGCACCAATTCATGTTTCAAATGTTGCATACTATGATTCAAAAGCTAAAGAACCTGTAAAAGTTGGATATAGCGTTGAAGATGGTGTAAAAGTACGTATCAATAAAAAAACAGGTAAACCATTAGATAAAAAAGATAAGAAGAAAAAGTAATCGGAAGGAGGTTAAATAATGAACCGACTAAAGGAACGTTATGAAAATGAAGTATGTAAGTCATTAATGACTAAATTTAATTATAGTTCTGTAATGCAAGTTCCAAAGATGGAAAAAATTGTTATCAATATTGGTGTTGGGGATGCTGTAAGTAATTCTAAATTATTAGATGATGCTGTAGAAGAATTAACATTAATTGCAGGACAAAAACCAGTGATTACTAAAGCTAAAAAATCAATTGCTGGATTTAAATTACGTGAAGGTATGCCAATTGGTTGTAAAGTTACTTTACGTGGAGAAAAAATGTATGAATTCTTAGATAAATTAGTAAATATCTCTTTACCACGTGTAAGAGACTTTAGAGGAGTACCAAAGAATTCATTTGATGGAAGAGGAAATTATACTTTAGGTATTAAAGAACAATTAATTTTCCCAGAAATCAATTTTGATAAAGTAAATAAATTAAGAGGAATGGATATTGTATTCGTAACAACTGCTAAAACTGATGAAGAAGGTCATGAATTATTAGCACAATTAGGAATGCCATTCCATAAATAAGGAGGACTTAATTAATGGCTAAAACATCAATGAAAGTTAAACAACAACGTCCTCAAAAATACAAAGTTCGTGAATATACAAGATGCGAACGTTGTGGACGTCCACATTCAGTAATTAGAAAATTTAAGTTATGCCGTATTTGTTTCAGAGAATTAGCTTATAAAGGCGAAATTCCTGGAGTAAAGAAAGCTAGTTGGTAAAAATTAGATCCCGAAATGGAAGGAGGACATTATAGTGGTAACAGATCCAATTGCAGATATGTTAACAAGAATTCGTAATGCTAACCAACAACGTCATGATGAAGTTGTTGTGCCATGCTCAAAATTAAAAGTAGATTTAGCTGAAATTTTGAAAAACGAAGGATTTATTAAAGATTATAAAGTTGAAGGCGAAGGTGTTGTTAAAAACATCATCATTACTTTAAAATATAAAGGAAATGATAGAGTAATAACAGGATTAAAGAGAGTATCAAAACCTGGATTACGTCAATATGCTAAAGTTAATGAAATTCCTAAAGTATTAAATGGATTAGGTATTGTTGTATTATCTACTTCTCAAGGATTAATGACTGATAAGGAAGCAAGAGCTAAACAAATCGGTGGAGAAGTATTAGCATATATTTGGTAATAAAAAAATTTAAACAGGAGGTGTAACTGATGTCTCGTGTAGGTAATAAAATTATCAATGTACCTGAAGGTGTTAAAGTAGAAATCGCTGCTGATAATACGGTTACAGTTACAGGTGCTAAAGGGACTTTAGTAAGACAATTTTCACCATTTATTAAAGTGGAAATGGATGGAAATGAAATTAAAGTAAGCAGATCAAGTGAACAAAAAGCACATAAACAATTACATGGTACAACAAGAGCATTACTTGCAAATATGATCGAAGGTGTTCATAACGGTTATAAAAAAGATTTAGAAATCGTTGGTATTGGGTACCGTGCTCAAATGAAAGGTGATAAATTAGTATTAAATGTTGGTTTCTCACATCCAGTAGAAATAGAAGGAGAAGAAGGTGTTAAGATTGAAACACCAACACAAACAACTATTACTGTTTCTGGAATTTCAAAAGAAAGAGTTGGAGAAATTGCTGCAAGAATTAGAAGCGTAAAGAAACCTGAACCATATAAAGGAAAAGGTATTAAATACGTTGGTGAAAGAATTATTAGAAAAGAAGGTAAAACTGCTGGTAAGAAGTAGTTAAGAAAAAAAAGGAAGGAGCTATAAATCATGGCAAAAACTATGTCACGTAACGATGTACGTAAGAAACGTCATGCGAGAGTTCGTAATAAAATTAGTGGAACTCCAGAATGTCCACGTTTAAATGTATTCCGTTCAAGCTCTCATATCCATGCACAAATTATTGATGACGTTAATGGAGTAACTTTAGTTGCTGCATCATCAGTAGATATGAAATTAGCAAACGGAGGAAATGTTGAAGCTGCTGCACAAGTTGGTAAAGCAGTTGCTGAAAGAGCATTAGAAAAGAAAATTGAAAACGTAGTATTCGATCGTGGAGGATATATCTATCATGGTCGTGTGAAAGCACTAGCTGAGGCTGCTAGAGAAGCTGGATTAAAATTCTAATAGGAGGTTAAATAATGGAACAACGTAAACCAAGAGAAAATGGGCCAAGAAGAAACGGACCAAGAAGAAATGGACCAAGAAGAAACGGACCTAGAGCTGAAAAAGAATTTGAAGAACGTGTTGTTACAATTAACCGTGTTACTAAAGTAGTTAAAGGTGGACGTAAATTCCGTTTTGCTGCATTAGTAGTTATCGGTGATAAAAAAGGTCGTGTTGGATTCGGAACTGGTAAAGCAAACGAAGTACCTGATGCTATTAGAAAAGCATCTGAAGCAGCTAAAAGAAATATTATTAATGTACCAAATATTCATGGAACAATTCCTCATGAAGTTGATGGTAAGTTTGGTTCAGGACATGTATTTATTAGACCTGCATCACAAGGTACAGGAATTATTGCAGGAGGACCTGTTCGTGCTGTTGTAGAATTAGCAGGATATTCTGATATTATTTCTAAATGTATTGGTTCAAGAACTCCAATTAACATGGTTAGAGCAACTATGGAAGGATTAGCATCTCTTAAAACTGTTCAACAAGTTGCTGAATTAAGAGATAAAAAAGTTGAAGAAATTTACGGATAGGAGGAGCGTAAGAAATGGCAAAAGAAAATAAAGTTATCATTACGCTTGTAAAAAGTCCAATTGGTTCTAAAAAGAATCAAAAGGCTACTCTTAAAGCGTTAGGTTTAACAAAAATGAACAAATCAGTAGAAAAAGTAAACAATGAATTTATTCAAGGTATGATTAATACTGTTGAACACCTAGTTAAAGTTGAAGAAAGTAAATAGGAGGTGTAATCATGAAGCTACACGAATTAAAATATACAGAAGGAGCACGTAAAGAAAGAAAACGTGTTGGTCGTGGAACTAGTTCTGGAACTGGTAAAACTGCTGGTAAAGGACAAAAAGGTCAAAAGGCAAGATCTGGTGGATTAAAGAAACCTGGTTTTGAAGGGGGACAAACACCTTTATTCATGCGTTTACCAAAACGTGGTTTCACAAACTTTAATAGAGTTGAATACGCTATTGTTAATGTTGAAGATTTAAATAAATTTGAAGCAGGTACTGTTGTAGATACTGCTAAATTAAAAGAATGCGGATTAATAAAAAAAGAATTAGATGGTGTAAAAGTGTTAGGTAATGGAAAATTAGAAGTTGCTCTAACAGTTAAAGCTAAAAAATTCTCTAAGTCAGCTGTTGCTGCAATTGAGGCTGCAGGTGGAAAAACTGAGGTGATCTAGGATGTTAGACTTTTTTAAGAGTGTTTTTAAAAAAGGTGAATTGCGTCATAGAATTATCTTTACATTAGGTATGTTGTTCGTCTTTCGTTTAGGAGCTGCTGTAACAATTCCTTCAATTAATGCTGATGCATTAACTGCAGGAGCAACTAACAATGGTATCTTAGGAATCATGAATATGTTAGGTGGAGGTATGCTTGAAAGATTTTCTATTTTTTCATTAGGAGTATCTCCATATATCACAGCATCAATTATTATTGAGTTATTATCAATGGATGTTATTCCAATTTTAACTCAATGGCAAAAAGAAGGAAATACTGGTAAAAAGAAGAAAGATAAAGTAACAAGATATGTAACTTTAGTTTTAGCTGCTATTCAAGGTGGTTCATTAACATATGCATTTGATAAAGGTTATAATATCTTATCATCATCTTCAATTTGGACATATGTATATGTTGTTATTGTTATGATGGCAGGAAGTATGTTTGCAATGTGGATAGGTGATCAAATTACTCAAAAAGGTATTGGTAATGGAACATCATTACTTATCTTTACAGGTATTGTTTCTAATTTACCAAGTAACTTTATCACAACATTTAATAATGTTGTAACATTAGATAAAGGAACACAAACTGCTACATTAGGAATTTTATGGTATATTTTATTTGTAATTGTATATCTTGCAATTGTTATATTTGTTGTCTTTAATGAAGGAGCAGTTCGAAAAATTCCAATTATGTATGCAACAAGTTCAAATACTAAAATGCGAACAAAAGATTCAACACATATGCCTATTAAGATTAATAGTTCAGGTGTAATACCTGTTATCTTTGCATCATCTGTATTGGCTGCACCAAGAACAATTATTAGTTTTATGAAAGCAACTAGTACAACTAAGATGATTGATACAATTTTAAACTATCAACAACCAGTTGGTTTTTGCTTATATCTTATTATGATTGTATTATTTGCATTTTTCTATTCTAATTTGCAAATAGATGCACATAAAATTAGTGATGATTTGAAGAAAAATGGTGGATCAATACCAGGTGTAAGAACTGGTAAAGATACTGAAAAATTTATTAGTACAGTATTAAATAGAGTTACAGTTGTTGGATCAATATTCTTATTGATTATTGCTGCTATTCCAATTATGACACCAGTTATTTGGGAACAAACATCTAATGCTGCAATTTCATTAGGTGGAACTGGTTTAATCATTGTTACAGGAGTTGCATTAGAAACAACAAAACAGATTAAGACATTGATTACTCGTAAAGAGTATCATGGATATATCAGAAAATAGTATAATATAAAGGAGTGTGTAAAAATGAACATTATTATAATGGGGCCTCCTGGTGCTGGTAAAGGAACTCAAGCTGATAAAATTGTAAATAAGTTTGGGTTGACACAAATATCTACTGGAGACTTATTCAGAAAGGCATTAAGTGAACAAACAAAATTTGGAGTAATCGCTAAATATTTTATGCAATTTGGGCACCTTGTACCAGACGATTATACGATTGAAATGGTAAGAGAATACTTAAAGGAAAATAAATTTGAAAATGGATTCATTTTAGATGGTTTTCCAAGAACAATAGTTCAAGCAAGAGAACTAGAAAGTATTGCTAAAGAGTTTAATTTTACAATTGACGCTATTGTCAATTTATCAATTCCAGAAGAAAAATTAATTAAAAGATTATCTGGAAGAAGAACTTGTAAGAATTGTGGATCAACTTTTCATATAGAATTTAATCCACCAAAGCTTGAAGGACAATGTGATAAATGTGGTGGAACTTTATATCAAAGAGAAGATGAAAGTGAAGAAGCAGTCAAAGTAAGATTAGATACTTATAACAAACAAACAAAACCTTTAATTGATTATTATACAATGAAAGGAACAATCATTAATATTAATGGTGACCAACCTATGGAAGACGTCTTTAAAGACATTGAAAAAAGCTTGGAGGGTAAATAATGATTGTAACAAAGGACCAAAGAGAGATTGAATTAATGAGAGAAGCAGGGCGTATTGTTGGTCTTGTGCATGATAAACTTAAAAATTATATTAAACCAGGGCTAACAACTCAAGATATTAATATTTTTTGTGAAAAGATTATTCGTGATGCAAATGCAACTCCTTCATTCTTAAATCTTTATGGATTTCCTGGTTCTGTGTGTACTTCTATTAATGAGGTAGTTGTGCATGGAATACCAGATAATACAAAATTGAAAGAAGGAGACATTATTTCAGTTGATGTAGGTGCATGTTATAAAGGCTATCATGGCGATAGCGCTTGGACATATGCTGTTGGTCAAATTAGTGAAGAAGCTGCTCATCTGATGAAAGTAACAGAGGAATCACTATATGCAGGTTTAGAACAAGTTAAGCCTGGCAATCGCTTATCCGATATATCTCATGCTGTGCAGACTTATCTTGAAAGTCATGGTTGTTCCACTCCAAGAGATTATACTGGTCATGGAATAGGAACACAAGTTCATGAAGATCCTGCTGTTCCTAATTATGGAGCTGCTGGAAGAGGACCTAGACTTAAAGCAGGAATGACACTTGCAATTGAACCAATGGCGCATTTAGGACGTTGTGAAACTGAAGTTCTAGATGATGATTGGACAGTTGTAACTAAAGATCGATCTTTAGCTGCACACTTTGAACATACCATTGTTATTACTAATGATGGATATGAGATTTTGACAAAACTTTGAAAAGGGAGAGTTATCATCAATGGCAAAAAAAGATGACGTTATTGAAGTAGAAGCAACTGTACTAGAAACATTACCTAATGCAATGTTTAAAGTAGAGTTACAAAATGGAGCGGTTATTCTGGCTCACGTTTCTGGTAAAATCCGTATGAACTACATTCGCATTTTACCGGGGGATAAAGTAACCGTAGAGATTTCTCCATATGATTTAACACGTGGGCGTATTACATTTAGACACAAATAAGAAAATACCCGCAAGGAGGTAAGCAAGGATGAAAGTAAGACCATCTGTAAAACCAATCTGTGATAAATGCAGAGTAATTAAACGTAAGGGTAAAGTCATGGTAATCTGTGAAAACCCAAAACATAAACAAAGACAAGGTTAATAGGAGGAGAAACAATGGCTCGTATAGCAGGTGTTGATATCCCACGTGATAAGCGTGTGGTAGTTTCTTTAACTTATATTTATGGTATTGGTACAACTACTGCCAAGAACATATTAGCAGCTACTGGTATCAGTGAAGATGTAAGAGTTAAAGATTTAACTGAAGAAGAAGAAGGAAAAATTAGAAAAGAAGTTGAAAAATATAAAGTTGAAGGAGATCTTCGTAGAGAAGTTGCATTAAATATTAAACGTTTAATGGAAATCGGAAGCTACAGAGGAATCCGCCATCGTAAAGGACTTCCAGTTCGTGGACAAAAAACAAAAACAAATGCTCGTACTCGTAAGGGAAAAGCTCGTCCAATAGCTGGGAAGAAGAAATAGATAGGAGGTTGAACGGAAAATGGCAAGAACAAATACTCGTGGTAAAAAACGTGTTAAAAAGAATATAGCAAAAGGTGTTGCACATGTACATTCAACTTTCAATAACACTATTGTTACTATAACTGATGAACATGGTAATGTCTTAACTTGGTCTAGTGCTGGAGCACTTGGATTCAAAGGATCAAGAAAATCAACTCCATATGCTGCACAAATGGCTGCTGAAGCTGCCGCTAAAGCATCAATGGATCATGGTATGAAAACTGTAGATGTATGTGTTAAAGGTCCAGGACCAGGACGTGAAGCTGCAGTTAGAGCTTTACAAGCTGCTGGATTAGAAGTTACTTCTATTAATGATGTAACTCCAATTCCACATAACGGGTGTCGTCCACCAAAACGTCCTCGTGGATAATGAAGTAAACCAATTTTATTTCTAAGTGAGGAGGGAAATAATGCAAAAATTTGAAAAAGCAAATTTTAATGTTGTAGAATATGATGAAAATGATAACTATGGTAAATTTGTTGTAGAACCATTAGAAAGAGGTTTTGGAACAACTTTAGGAAATTCATTACGTAGAGTATTATTATCATCTATTCCAGGATGTGCAGTACATGCAATTAAAGTTCAAGGAGCAATCCATGAATTTTCTGCAGTAGACGGTGTAGTAGAAGATGTCACTTCTATTATTTTGAACATTAAGAAATTAGTGTTTGCAATTGATGGTGACGACGATGTAACAATGGTTATTGATGTAAAAGGACCTGCAGTTGTAACAGGTGCTGATATTCAATGTCCATCAAATATTACAATGATTTCAAATGACTTAGAAATCGCTCATGTTGCTGAAGGAGCACATTTCTATATGGAAATGTATGCTCATAAAGATAGAGGATACATGAGTGCTGATCAAAATAAGAAATTAATTAATACTATTGGTGTGATTGCAACTGACTCAATTTATTCTCCAGTTGTTAAAGTAGCATATGCAGTTGAACCTACTCGTGTAGGACAAAGTGCAAAATATGATCAATTAACTTTAGAAGTCACTACTGATGGTTCTATTAAACCACATGAAGCTTTAGCTGTTGCAGCTAAAATGTTAGTGGAACACTTAAATATGTTTGTAGAACTTACAGACATCGCAATGAATATGGAAGTTATGAGTGAAGCCCCTCAAGATACAGGAAACAAAGTATTAGATATGACTATTGAAGAGTTAGATTTATCAGTAAGATCTTATAATTGTTTAAAGAGAGCTGGAATTCAAACTGTCCAAGAACTTGCAGCTAAGAGTGAAGACGATATGATAAAAGTCAGAAACTTAGGTAAGAAATCTTTAAAAGAAGTTAAAGAAAAATTAGTGGAATTAGGATTAGGATTTAAACCTATGGATTAATTCCGAGGAATATATTGGAAGGAGCACTAATCTATGGCACAAAACAGAAAATTAGGGCGTGTATCATCTCATAGAAAAGCAATGTTACGTAACTTAGCAACAGATGTTATCATGTATGGAAAAATTGAAACAACAGCTACAAGAGCTAAAGAAGTTCGTTCAATTGTAGATGAATTAATTACTTTAGGTAAACGTGGTGATTTACATGCAAGAAGACAAGCTGCTGAAGTATTACAAGATGTTGTAGATCCTGCAACTGGTAAAACTGCACTTCAAAAATTATTTGATGAAGTTGCGCCAAAATATGCAGACAAAAATGGTGGATATACTCGTGTATTAAAAACTTATAACCGTAAAGGTGATAATGCACCAATGGCTATTATTGGTTTATTCTAATAGTAATAGTAAAGTGATGGAAAACTTATTCATCACTTTTTAATTTATCAAAAATAGATAAGCATTTTATGTATAATAGAAATAATATCATATTATTCTTTATAGTTGACAAGACACCTTAATCATAATAAAATTGAACTACTTGGAGGAAATACCATGGAGAAAATAATTGAAGTGAAAGATTTACTTTTTGAATACGAAGAAGGGTTAAAAACAATTAATCAAATATCATTTTGTATTGAAAAAGGAACATATACAACTATTTTAGGACATAATGGCAGTGGAAAAAGTACGATAGCTAAACTTCTTATTGGTCTTTTAGGAAAGCAATCTGGTGAAATATGGGTTGGTGGAGTGCCTTTAAACGAAGAAACTCTTAATGAAATAAGAAGCCAAATAGGTATTGTGTTTCAAAATCCAGATAATCAATTTATTGGAGCTACTGTAAGAGATGATATAGCATTTGGTTTAGAAAATATGTGTGTTGATCCAAATGAGATGGATGAAATTATTAATGAATATGCTACGAAAGTTGATATGCTAGAGTTTTTAGATCATGAACCTACAAAATTATCTGGGGGACAAAAACAAAGGGTTGCTATTGCAGGAATATTAGCAATGTCTCCTTCTATCATTATTCTTGATGAAGCTACAAGTATGTTAGATCCAAAGGGAAAAACAGAGATAAATAATTTAGTGCATCAATTGAATAAGGAAAAGAATATTACTATTTTATCTATTACACATGATATTGAAGAAGCAGCATTAAGTGATTATGTTATTTTATTAAATAATGGAGAAATTATAGATCAAGGTAAACCAGAAAAAGTGTTAAAGAATAAGGAACAATTAGAATCGTTATCTTTAGATGTACCATTTGCTTATAAGATATCTGAAGGATTGAAAAAACAAGGAATTCAAATTGAGACTTACATTAATCAAGAAAAGTTGGTGAAAAAATTATGTCAATTACATTCAAAGAAGTAGAACATATTTATAGTGAAAATACTCCATTTTCTTATCATGCTTTAAAAGGAGTTAATCTCAATATTAAAACAGGAAGTATGACAGCATTAATAGGTCATACAGGAAGTGGAAAATCAACATTAATTCAACATATTAATGCTTTATTATTACCAACCTCTGGAGAAATTCAGATAGAGGATATTATGATCACTGCAACAAATAAGCCAGAAACATTGAAACCATTAAGGAAAAAAGCAGGATTAGTTTTTCAATTTCCTGAATATCAATTGTTTGAAGAAACAATTTTAAAAGATATTATTTTTGGACCTAAAAACTTTGGAATTTCCGAAGATGATGCAAGGAATATTGCAAAAGAGACATTAAACTTAGTTGGCTTAAATGAATCTTATTTAGAAAAATCTCCTTTTGACTTGTCAGGTGGACAAAAAAGAAGGGTGGCAATAGCAGGAATATTGGCTATGAATCCTGATATTTTAATATTAGATGAACCAACAGCAGGATTGGATCCCCAAGGTGCTAAAGAAATGCTTAATTTATTTAAAAGAATTAATAAAACTGGAAAAACAGTTATTATTGTTTCCCATGATATGAATCAAGTTCTAGAGTATTGTGATGATGTCATTGTTATGCGTAATGGCAGAGTTGAGCGTCATGAAACTGTTGATCAAATATTTAAAGAAACAGAATATTTATCTTCTTTAAGTATTGATTTACCAACAATAACATCTTTTATACTTCAATTAAATGAACAGGGATTTGATATTGATTCATCAATTAAAAATGTCAATCAATTGATTAAAGAGATAGGGGGTCAACTATGAATGGCATGATGTTAGGAAGATATATACCTTTGAATAGCTTTATTCATAAACTTGACCCTAGATTAAAGATAGGAGCTTTATTACTCTTATTAATCTCAGTCTTTTTTGATGCAGGTTTTATAGGTTATGGAATTTTAGGTATATTTGTTATTACATTAGTTCTTTTGTCTAAAATAAAAATATCACAGATTTTAAAGTCAATTAAACCTATGCTTTTTATGATGATATTTTTAATGTTTTTCAATTTATTATTTATTCAAAAAGGAACTTTATTATTTTCATTAGGATTTCTTCATATTTATGATCAAGCTTTACTTCAAACAGCTTATATATTTATTCGTCTTATACTCATAATAATAATGACAACAGTGCTGACTGCAACAACAAAACCATTAGATTTAACATTAGGTATAGAACACTTATTAACACCATTTAAGCGAATAGGGTTCCCAACTCATGAAGTAGCAATGATGATTTCTATTGCTTTAAGATTTATTCCTACTCTTTTAGAAGAAACACAAAGAATAATGAAAGCGCAAGCAAGTAGAGGCGTAGAGTTCTCTGAGGGAAGTTTGAAAGAAAAAATTATGTCAATTGTTTCGTTGATTATTCCATTATTTATTTCAGCATTTCAAAGAGCAGAAGATTTAGCAAATGCAATGGAAAGTCGTAATTATAATCCTGAAGCAAAACGAACTCGTTATAAGCAACTCATTTGGAAATTTTCTGATACAGTTTCGTTTATTTGTGTTATCAGTGTTTGTACATGTATTATTACTTTGAGTATAGTATTATGAGAATAAAATGTATAGTAAGTTATGATGGAAGCCATTTTCATGGTTTTCAAATTCAAAATAAACAACGAACTGTTCAAGGAGAAATTCAGAAAGCATTAAAAAAAATAAATGAGGAAGATATTGTTATACATGCATCAGGAAGAACTGATGCAAAAGTTCATGCTGTTCATCAAGTCTTTCATTTTGATACAAGAAAAAAATTACCAGAAGAACAATGGAAAAGGGCAATTAATCATTTTATGCCAAATGATATTTATATTCTAGAAGCAAAATATGTTGATGATGAATTTCATTCACGATATAGTGCAAAGAAAAAGGAATATAGGTATTATTTGAATATGAATGAATATAATCCGTTTGAAACAAATTATATTTTTCAGTATGGAAGAAAGTTAGATATTGAATTAATGCAAAAGGCATCAGCTATCTTCTTAGGTGAGCATGATTTTGCTTCATTTTGTAGTTATGATCAGTATGGGAACACAATTCGTACATTATATTCGTTTGATATAGAGGAAAAAAATGGAGTAGTTACATTTATTTTGACAGGAAATGGATTTAGAAGATATATGGTAAGACATTTAGTTGGGGGACTAATACAAGTTGGAGCAAAACGTATTTCCAGGGAAATATTGTTAGAAATGCTCGAAAGTTGTGGAAAAAAGAAGTGCTTATTTAAAGCAAAGCCACAAGGATTATATTTACAAGAGGTATATTATGAAGAAAGTTAATTATCATACACATACATATCGTTGTGGACATGCAAATGGTTCAGAAGAAGATATGATTAAAGCTGCAATAAATTTAAGAATAGAAAAACTAGGAATATGTTGTCATGTTCCATTACCCAATTATCGTTGGCATCTTATAAAATCGATACCTTTTATTAGAAATATCAGAAGTATATATTCATTATGTAGGGCTTTTGTAACTGGAGGTCCTAATATGCGTATGCCATATAAGCAATTAGATGAACATTTACAACTAGTCAAAGAATATAAAGAAAAATATAAGGATGATATAGAAATATATCAAGGATTTGAAGCAGAAGGGATGAAAGAATATTTTCATTTTTATCAAACTTTATTAGATGAAAATAAGGTTGATTATTTAATTTTAGGACATCACTTCCATAAACATTGTATACATAGTGATTATTTTGGTAAGGATAAAATGACAAAAAAAGATATTTATCAATATTGTAATGATGTTGAACAAGCTATTGAAACAAAGTTATTTAGTTATATAGCACATCCAGATTTATTCTTAACAGGATATCATGATTTTGGTATCGATATGCAAACAGTTTCTAGAAGAATTTGTGAAAAGGCTAAACTTTATAATATTCCTTTAGAAGTTAATGCTGGTGGAATGAGAAAAGGATTGATAGAGGTTAATGGGGAACAACTTTATACATACCCAAATATATATTTTTGGAAGATTGCAAGTGAAGTGGGAAATGATGTTATTTTAGGTTTTGATGCACATGATCCATCAGATTTTAATGATGGTATGTATTATCAAATGCTAAAGTTTGCTGAAGAGAATCATTTGCATGTTATTAATGATTTTGAGTTTTTAAAAGGAATAAAAAAAGTGTAATTAGTCTATACAGATATTAATATATTTTAATTTTTAATTGAAGAAAATGAGGAATGGTGTTGACAAAATAGGCAATGTTGTTATAATAATAGTTGCCTTATTTTAACATTTGTAGCCCCGGAAACTACAGGAGGATTAAAAATGAGACAAACAACTATGGCTAAAGAAGCCACAATTGAACGTAAATGGTATGTTGTTGATGCTGAAGGGTTAACTTTAGGTCGTTTAGCATCAGAAGTAGCATCTGTATTAAGAGGAAAACATAAACCAACTTATACACCACATGTAGATACTGGTGATTATGTTATTATTGTTAATGCAGAAAAAGTAGTGATGAGTGGTAAAAAACTTGATTCAGTAAAATACTATCATCATACTGGATGGTTAGGTGGTTTAAAAGTAAAAACTGCTCGCCAATTCCAAGAATCTGATCCTACAGGATTTGTAGAAGCAGCTGTTAAAGGTATGTTACCTCATAACACACTTGGAAGAAAACAAGGGATGAAATTATTTGTTTACACTGGTAGTGAACATCCACACGCAGCACAAAAACCAGTAGAGTTAAAAATTAAGGGATAGGAGGACGAGAAAATGGCTAATGTACAATACAGAGGAACTGGACGTAGAAAGTCTTCAGTAGCACGTGTTATTTTAACACCAGGTGCAGGAAAAATTGTTATTAATGGTAGAGAAGCTAAAGATTATTTACCATCAGATGTATTATTAATGATCGTCAACCAACCACTTGAATTAACTGGAACAACTGGTAAGTTTGATGTGTCAGTAAACGTTTATGGTGGAGGTTATACAGGTCAAGCTGGAGCAATCCGTCATGGTATTTCTAGAGCTTTATTAGAAGCTGGTTCTGATTATAGACCAGTATTAAAAGCTGCAGGATTATTAACTCGTGATGCACGTGTTAAAGAACGTAAGAAATATGGTCTTAAAGCTGCACGTAGAGCACCACAATTCTCTAAACGTTAATTTATACGTTTATTCAGAGAAATTCAAAGAAACTCAAATCAAAAAAAGTCAGTATTTATTGGCTTTTACTCGATTTGAGTTTTTTTCTGTTTGCATAAAATAAAAGTGGTATGCAACATATATACGACAAGTATGCAGCAAAGTTCTCACCACATATTCTCAAATATGCAACACTATAAAAAAGGAACTTCAATTTAGAAGTTACTATGAATATTTGTTATTTTATTTCTTCAGTGATTAAATTAGAGATTTTATCGCTAAACTCTTTTACAAGTTCAGTATTGTTAATGACTATTTTATTAAATTTCTTCTCATTTCTTTTCTTTGATAAGACTAAATCAACGGTTAATGGATTTGTTTTTAATTCATTACCCTTTAATAATGTTTTAGGTCTTGATACAGTTTATAAATGCTTTTAAAAGTAGAAATGATAACCATGAAAAATTAATTTTAAAGTACTTAAATAGAATTGAAGAAGATCGTTTTTATTTGTACCGAGAGCAGTTATTAAGTGATGAATTATGGTTTAGGTTAAAAGATATTCAATTTACATACAGTGTAATTATCTCTAGAAGTACAGAACATGATTATATCAAGTTCATTGGTATTGGATATACTGATTTATATCAATATTTAGAGAAAATTGAGTTTTTAAAATGGCTAACATCTACTAGATATAAAGCAGACTATATGAATGCATTAGAAAATCCACACAATGTCGTTAAATGTTTTTAATATAATTGCAAAAACAGGTGAACGATAATTGAACTATAAATTTTTAGATAATATGTATTAAAAATTTTCACGAGAATGGGGTAAATTTCGAACATTAATAACACTAGAAATTATAAGAGAAATATTATGAATTCTAGTGTTTTTTGTTTGCAGTTAATTGTGTTGAAAAAATATATATGATAGAATTTGAAATGTATTAATGAATAATGCTATTATTTTATAATTATAAATTTTTGAGAATATATTTGCGAATATTGGGAGGATTTAAAATGACTTTAATTGATTTAAAATTAGATGATATGCTAGATTTTAATAATGTTTTTACCACATGGACAACTGTTGTTTTTGGAATTTTAGGTATTGTTATTGCATTATCAATTTACAATATTTACAGATCAAAAAAAGATGTTGATGAGGCATTGTCAGAATATAAAAAAATAATAGAAGAATCAAAGAATAAATTAGAAAAAGTGGAAGAAATGGAAACTAAGCTGGAGAAGACCTATGAAATAAATAATATTCTTTCTAGTGTTATAATGAATATTTCTGAGAAAAACTACTGGTTTGCAATAGATAGTATTAAAAAAGCTCTTGAAATTGATAGTAATAATGTACTGTTTAACTATTATTATGCAAGATGTTCTTTTTTGGAAGTTCAAAAAATAGAAGAGAATAGAAAAGAAAACAATGAGGAAATGTCAGAAAAAGATATTGAATTAGCATTTGAGAGCTTAGAAGCGTATTTAAAAGTGTTAAATAACATAACGGAAGATCAACAAAATACATATAATTTAGGAGTACTTTTTCCTAATATAAATATCTATGAAATGACAACCCTCTCTTTGGTTTTATTAAATTCAAATGAATGTGGTACGTATCTCGATATTGTAAGGAAGGTATTAGAAGAAATGAGAAAAGAGATGCAAATAAAACAGATTCAGGATTTTGCGTATATGGAGCAAACAGATGTTTCACTCATGAATTATCGATGCTTATTAAAAGAATTAGGATTAAAAATGTTATATGAGAATAATAGTTTTGGAGTAAATATATTAGATGAATATTTAACTATAGCTAGTTATTCGAAATATTATCTTGATACATATGAAAATGATGAAATATTAGATACTCTTGATAGACTTATTGAGTTTAATAAATATGATAGCAGTGCACAAAGTAAGTATATAGGGATAAAGACCGTTATTCAAAAAGAAATTGAAGATTATGGTGAAAATGGAAGTGACTAATAAGTCTCCATTAGAAATTTAAGAGTTTGAAAATATATAGATTGTCAACTGATATGGTTTTAATTCAATTTGATCCAAATACTGGGGTATTATACAATGAAATTTTTATAAGAAAGTAGAGGTATATATATCAATATGGTTGCAAAGAAAGTCATAAAAGAGATAGATTCTATCATTAAAGAAATATGAATGAAAAATATATAAAAAGATTACAGTGATTTCTATTTGTTGAGAGAGGACAGTTTAAAGTGTAGTTTCTATTTTCATCTAAGAAAAAAATTATCAACAATTTTAAAAGAGAATAATCTTCGTATATATTCTGAGTATTATTTCTTTGATTTAAAATATAGAGCTGATATTGCAATTGTTCAAATAAATCCGTATGGTGAAAAATACTATTTAAAAGATATGGTTGCTGATGTAGTTGCAATAATCGAATTAAAATATATAGGAGATGGTTCTAAAACAACCGAAAATTGGCTAAAAAAAGATTTAACAAAAATTAAAAATTATATTCAAAAAGGAAGACACTCCTACCAGTTTTATTTTGCTGATATTTATGAAGTAGAATGTAGTACATTGAAATGGATGGATAAGAGAAATTCGAATAATTGGGCAAAAGGATATGTGACAGAACTAAATGCTGGATATAAAGAAGGAAAAATGGTTTTTGAAATCAATTCTTATAACGAAATGAATTCTAATTTTAATTATTAACTATTATTTAAAAGCAATACATTTGAAGTAACTTTTAAAATGAGAGTGAAAGAATAGACGGTATGTCAAGCGACGGTAGGGAATATCAAGTTGAAAGATTAAGAAGAAAATTTGGAATGAAAAAGTCTGAAGAGATACTTCATGTATTCTGTCTGCATTTAATAAATTTTTATTACATAAGAGAACTATATCCTTTTGCAAGGGAAAATAAATCTACGAATAAAAAAATGTTTCGAACATAAATGTGATTACTATAAACAATTTTCTCAAAAGAAATTTAATGGGTTCAGACATGAGAAAAAGAGAAAAAAGTTAAATAGTAGTTTAGTGTAGTTCTGGGTTATTTAGGCAATGCAACAAGTATGCAACAAAAATATCAAAAAGCATTGATTTTATTGTATATTGAAGTTCTCTAAACGTTAATCAAAGCAAATACGAAGAAAGATTCAAGATTATCTTGGATCTTTTTTTGTGCCTTTTAATGAAATAAGAGTAAGTTAGGGGTATAATATACTAATTAATAAAATTTAAAATGAAGAAGGTGATATTATGGTTGATATAATAGAAAGAAATGAAATTATACAATTTAAGGATGGAGATTTTGTATTAGATGTTAATGTTTCTCCTGATAGTGAAACAGTTTGGTAAAATCAAAAACAAATAGCTAGTTTGTTTGGAATTGATAGAACTGTTGTTGGGAGACATATTAGAAATATTTTCAAATCAGGAGAACTAGATGAAAATAGCATGTGTGCAAATTTTGCACATATGGGTAAACTTAGTGTTCAAGAATATAATGTAAAGTATTACAATTTAGATGTTATTCTTGCTGTTGATTATAGAACAAATTCAACTAAAGGTATTCTTTTTAGAAAATGCGCTAATAACATATTAAGAGAATATTTATTAAAAGGATATGTTATTGATGATAGACGCTTTTAAGATATTGAATACATTAGTAAAATGTTTAATTAATACAAAGAAGCAGATGGAAAACTATCAACGAGTGATGATATGTTAGAGTTTTTAAAAGCTTATCAAAGAGTATTTAAAATACTAGATGATTATGATCATCATATTTTATAAGTCCCTGAAGGACAAAAAGACGTTTATGTCATTCAATATGATGAATGTATAAAATTGATACACAATACAATGTTTGCAAATCAAGGAGATCAATTTGCGATAGAAAGAGATGATTCATTTAAAAGCAGTATATCAACCATATATCAAAGCTTTGGAGGGAATGACTTATATTCAACACTTGAAGATAAAGCAAGTACATTATTATATTTTATTGTTAAAAACCATAGCTTTATTGATGGTAACAAGAGGATACGAGCAACTATATTTTTATACTTTTTGGAAAAGAATAATGCCTTATATAAAGAGGAAAAAGAAAGAATTAATAATGACACATTGACTACTTTAATAATACTAGTAGCAACGTCTAGACCAGAAGATAAGGATATTATGATGCAACTTATTAAGACAATTATTAAATAAGAATGTTATGTTTTATAGTAACAAAATATTTTAACTACAATTAATTTTAAGAACTTTTTAGTTAATTAGATATAATAGATTTATTTAGAATTTGTTGATGCAGGAATTGCTAAGTTTTTCTGAGTATGGTAACAAATGAGAAGATTGACTAAAAAACTATTGATAAAATCAATGGATTTGAGATGAGAGGCATTAATAAAAAGATAACTAAACGTTAATCAAAACAAATACGAAGGAAGATTCAAGAATATCTTGAATCTTTTTTTTACTAATAATTAGTTAATAATATAGCAAAATAAATATATTAAAGGTAAGGAGGAATAATAGTGAATATTTTGGAAATTTATTAAAGAGTAGTAAAACGACTAAAAAACAAATAGCCTTGTATTTGGATGAAAGTAAAATCAAACAAATTGATTTGATTATTAAACTTTTTTCAACAATTAGTGATTCTAAAAGCTTTTCAAGAAATATATTTATGGAGGAGGCTATTGACAAATTTATGTCTGATTCAAAGATATTTTTACAAGAGGAATATGATATTAATGTAGATTTATTGTTAGAAGAAGCAGAATTAAAGAAATATGATACAGTTATTTTTGCATCATCGGGAAATAGATTTGAAGAAACTTTTTTAGGAAAAAATGAAAATCCTTGTTGGTATCCATGTAAAGTAAGTCCAGATAGAGAAAAAAATTTAAAATACATTGCTATTTATAGAGGAGCACCTATTTCAGCAATTACTCATTATGCTAAGGTTAAAGAGTTTAAATATGATGAAGAAAAAGGATGTAAAATTTGTATCTTTGAAGGTATTGCTAAAGAATTGCCTCATAAAATTAAATTAGGTAATAGAGAAAGTTGTTATTTTGTTGGAACAAAGTATACTTCATTAGAAAACTTATTAAACGCTAAGCAAACAGATGAGTTGATTTTTAGATAATTTTATATCAAATAAATAATAAAGTATCTTAAAGTTAGATTGACAATTCATTATAAAAAAACATATAATATTCTTTATAGAAAGAAGGGAAAAAATGAAAAAAATAAAATTATTATGTGCATTATTTTTAATTCTGCCACTTGTGGCTTGTGGAGGTGGAAAGGAAAAAATAAATGTAAAAGAAAAAAATACAGTGAAAGAGTATATGAATTATGAAATTTTATATTCAGAGAGAACAACTAAAATTGAGCCACGTATTCTAAACGGTTATTATACCTATTACAAGGCGAAGAAAACAGGAAATATTCTTGTTGACTTAGTTATGAAAATAGAAAATATTTCTGATAAAGAAATTTCTTTAAACGATTTAAAAGCTGTATTTAAAATTGATGATAATGAATATGCAGCGACAAAGATTCTAGAAAAAAGTGATACTACATTATCTGCTGGTGGGTCAATTGCTACAAAAGAAACAAAGATTGTTCATATGTATGCAGAGGTAGATTTGAAAACGAATTTAACAAACGAAATTCAATTCAATTTGACAGCAAATGAAAAAGAAGCTGAATTAATTTATAAAATAAGTGATTTAAAACCACAAAAAAATTATCAAAAATCTGGGTATACTCTAAAAGATGAAAACGCAGAAATTACATTTAAAAAAATAAAAATAACTGATACACTTAATCCAAGTAAACCATCATCTTTTTATCGTTATTATAAAACTTCAAATAACAAAACATTTGTAGCATTAGAAGTATCAATTAAAAATATAGGTAAAGAATCTCTATCATCTTCAAAACTTCTAGGTACAAAAATATTTGTTGATGGAGTACAGCACAATGGAGAAATTATTATAGAAGATGAAAAACAAGCAAATCTAACAACAACAAGTACAATAAAAGCAGGGGAAAAACGTAAAGCTTATTTAGTAGCAGAAATAGCTTCAAAAGATAAAAGTAAACCAATTGAAGTATCAGTTTATTATGCTGGACAAGATGTTTATATAAAAAAATAGGGAATTTATCAACAAAAACTATTTCATCATTGATTGACAATGTTTTTTAAGTCAACTATAATATAAATATAGAAATTTATTAATGGGAAAGGAAAATTTATATGAAAAAGAGTAAATCTAAAATTTTATCACTTGTTATGTCATTAGTATTAATGCTAACAACTGCATTTTGTTTATCAGCATGTGGTGGAGGAACAAAAACTTTAGAAAGTTATATTAATGATAATCCTTCAGTAAAAAAACAAATTGAAGGAGCAAGTCAATCTGACTCTACAATGGAAATGTCAATAGACATTAAAGAAAATGATCTTATTTATACTTACAAGTATAAACAAGTATTTGAAGCAGATGTAGTTAAACAAATGAATAAACAATTTGAAACTTATGCTTCTAACTTTGAAACAACATTCTCTAATATTGCTAAATCATTAGAAGAAGAAACTAAGATTAGTGGAATCACTGTATACATCGTATATCAAAATGGTGATGGTTCAGAAATCTTTAAACAAAGTTATACTGCAAAAAAATAACCAAAATATAAAAAAGTAAATATTATTTATGAATTAAATAGAACTTTTAAAATAGCTATTGTTTCAATAGTTATTTTTTTTATTAAATTGATATGCTATAATTTTAAGGTATTGGAGGAATGAATTATGGTTATGTATACTGAAATAAAAAATTATATCTTAGAATGTATTAAAAAAGAAGAATATTATATTGGATATAAACTTCCTCCAGAAAGAGAATTTACAGAAAAGTTTTCAGCATCACGTATGACAGTTCGTAGAGCTGTTGATGAACTCATTCAAGAAGGCGTATTGATTAAAAAGAAAGGAAAAGGTATAACAGGGACATATGTTTCTATACCCAAGAAAGTACGTAGTATTAATCGTATTTCTATATCAACAGATAAGGAACTTATACATGAATATGGACAAATTAGGGTAGAAGTATTGGAGAAAAAACTTATTAAAAATCATTCTATTACGAATAAGTTATTAGGTTTACTTCCACATGAAGAAGTTTATCAAGTCAAAAGAGTACAATATGGTTGGGATATACCTATTGTTTATGAAAATATATTTTTTCCATTAAAATATTTTCCTCAGATCCAAGAAGCGGATTTTAGACAATCACTCACAACAATAGCTCCATTATATTTAAGAGAGGGATTTAAACAAGGGAAAAATGAGGTAGAAATAGAATGTTTAATAGCAACACCAAGACTGATGGAATTATTATCAGTAACACGTGATTCACCAATTTTACAAATGAATATAATCGTTAGAGATACTCAGGGAGTACCATTATATTGTGGAAAAGATAGTTATGATGGGAATAGTTTTAAATATTCATCTCATAATGAAGTGGAAGAATAAGTCATTGAAGACTTATTTTTTATGTCTAGACATTTTATATATTTTTGTCTAGACAAATATATATATCAATAGTATAATATTGTTGAGGTGAAATAAATGAACATGCAAGAGTGGTTAAAAAATTTGAGAAAAAATAAGCGAACAATTCCAATTTTAAGTTTTCCAGCTATACAATTATTAAATTGTAGTTTAACAGATTTCTTAAATAATAGTTCTTTACAAGCAAAAGGGATGCAACTTGTTGTAGAAAGATGTCAAACAGGAGTGGGGATTGGAATGATGGATTTATCAATCGAAGCAGAATGTTTTGGTGCAGACATAAAATTTGATGGTATTGATATTCCAACAGTATGTGGCGCTTTAATAAAAGAAGATGCTACATTAGTTGAAGTTCCACCTATACAAAAAAGAGCAAAAATCTATATAGATGGAATTAAACAAGCAAGAAAACTGATGCCTGATATACCAATATTAGCAGGTATGATTGGACCATTTTCTTTAGCAGGGAGATTACTAGATGTGAGTGAGGCGATGATATTATGTTATGATGATCCAGATTTAGTACATGAAGTATTAAGTAAAGCCACAGAATTTTTGATTCAATATGGAAAAGAGTTAAAGCAAAGTGGAGCTAATGGAATTATTTTAGCAGAACCGTTAGCAGGAATTTTATCACCAATGTTGGTTCATGAATTTTCTAGTGAATATGTCCAAAAAATTGTTAAAGAATTGCAAACTGATGATTTTATTATTATCTATCATAATTGTGGAAATAATGTTTTAAAAATGGTTGATGCTATTTTATCTACGGGATGTTCAGCTTATCATTTTGGAAATGCTATTCACATGAAAGAGATGCTAGAAAAAATGCCAAAAGATAAAATTGTTATGGGAAATATAGATCCAGTAGGAATTTTAAAAGATGGAAGTATTGATATGATTGAAAAAGAAACCAATCAGTTATTAAAACAATGTGAAGAGTATGATAATTTTATTTTATCATCTGGTTGTGATATTCCATATACATCATCATGGGAGAATTTAGATTGCTTTATAAAAACTGGAAATAAATATTATGAAAAATAAAACATTTTTACAATATCTACAAGATAATCATATTATTATTGATGCTTTATGTAATGGTCAGAAACAATGTGGAAAATGTCAAATAAAAATTTTAAATAGAGATGTTGATTTTATAGAACAAGAAAAAAGTTTATTAACACAAAAACAAATGAATGAAAAAGTCCATTTAGCATGTTGTCATCAATATCATTCAAATGATCAAATTGTTGTTATGAATCAAGAAATGAAAATTATAGATGATATAGAAGAAAATTTAACAAGTGTTTATCAAGGGATTGGCGTTATTATTGATATAGGCACAACAACAATAGTTATGAAATGGATTGAAAGGTCTACTGGACAATGTATAGATTCAGTTTCATTTATAAATCCACAAGTAAGTTATGGTGGAGATGTGATTACAAGAATTCATTATCAAAATCAAAATAAAACAACACTTTTACACGATGTTTTAATCACCAGTATAGAAGAACAATTACTAGAAAAAGCAAAAGAAGTTAACCAAATTATTATATGTGGTAATCCAACAATGATACATTTTTTTCTTAATGCTGATGTAACCCCATTAGGAATGGCACCTTTTGAGGTTCCAAAGAAAGATATGCAAAGAATAAACAGTCAAAATATTTTTCAACACTATCCATATAATTGTGAAATTATTACATTTCCACATATATCAGCTTTTGTTGGAGGGGATATAGTGTCAGGCATTTATGCTTATGATATTGATAAAATATATCATAAAGTACTTATGGTTGATTTGGGAACTAACGGAGAAATTGTTGTAGGGAATAAAGAGGGTATAATTGTTACATCTACAGCAGCAGGACCAGCATTTGAAGGGGTTGGAATGAGTTGTGGGGGAGGAAGTATTTCTGGAGCAATTGAAAATGTAAGACTTGGTCCCATAAAAATAAAAACAATTCATCAACAAAAACCAACTTGTATATGTGGAAGTGGATATATTTCATTATTAAAAGAAATGGTAGAAAAAAGAATAATATCTCCAATAGGGAAATTAATAAATGAAGAAGAGTTTTATATAACTGATCACCTTTTTATAAATCAAAATGATATTTCAAATTTTCAGCTGGCAAAGGCTGCTATTCAAACAGGAATTTCTATTTTATTAGAAAGTGATGAAATAGATACAATATATATTGCTGGAGGATTTGGAAGTCATATAAATATTGATGATTTGAAAGTCATTCAAGTCATACCACAAAGTATAAAATATGCTTATAGTATAGGAAATAGTGCAATTAAAGGATGTTATAAATTATTGATGAGTCAAGATTTTCAAAGAATTCATAACATTATCAATAAATCTAAAAGTATTAATCTTGCAGATAATAAAGATTTTGAAGATATGTTAGTTGAGAGTTTATATTTTTATGATTAAGATCATAGCTTGTAGCATTTTTAAACCATATATTGAATTATTAGATATGAACTTAGATATCGTTTATTTAGAAATAGAAGGACATAATTATCCTAAAAAATTAGCAAAACAAATTCAAGCAGAAATTGATAAGTGCCAAGATTATAAAAAAATCATATTACTATATGGTTTATGTGGAAATGCTTTATTAAATATTACAGCAAGAAATGTTCCTGTATATGTAGTCAGAGTTCATGATTGTTTAAGTATATTATTAGGGAGTACAAAAAGGTTTTATGAAATATTTCAGGAAAGATTATCATGTGGGTGGAGTTGCTATTCTTTAGAGAATGTTAAAATATCTTTTGATAAATTTGATAAAGAAGAACAATTATATCTTGAATCTATATTGAATTTAAAAAAAGATGTTTATGTCTCTTTTTCAATGAAGAAAGAAATATTATATGAAAAACAGTATAATGAAATTATTAAAGGTGATTTATCTTTTTTAAAATCAATAATTCTTTTAGAATCAGAAGAATTATTAGAAATAAATAGTTATGATCAATTAAGATTTGATGAAAATAAAATTTTAATAAAGGAGAAAAGAAATGGATAAATTAGTTGAAATTAATCAAATGCTTCAAAAAGGACGTGCAAAGGCTGTTGTAAAATTAGTTCAAGAGGCTATTGAGGAGGGAATAGAAGCAAGATTTGATTTTAAAAGAAGCATTATTAAAAGGAATGAACGAAGTTGGTGTTTTATTTAAAGAAGAAGAAATTTTTGTACCTGAGGTTTTAGTGGCTGCAAGAGCAATGAATAAAGGGGTAGAAGTTTTAAAACCTTATTTGAAACAAGATGATAATCAAGTAAAAGGAAGTGTTGTTTTAGGAACTGTTAAAGGAGATTTACATGATATTGGGAAAAATCTTGTAAGAATTATGATGGAGGGTAAAGGTATTGTTGTTTATGACTTAGGAACTGATGTTCCTGCTGAAAAATTTGTAGAGGAAGCTCTTGATAAACAAGTTGACATTATTTGTTGTTCTGCTTTATTAACAACAACAATGCCAGAAATGAAAAAAGTTGTAGATATAGTTAAAGAAAGAGAACTTGATATAAAAGTTATGATTGGTGGTGCTCCTGTAACACAAGATTATTGTGAGGAAATTGGGGCTGATTATTATACAGATGATGCCACAAGTGCAAGTGAAGTAGCTGCTCAAATTATTTTAGAGAAAGGAAATTAAAGTATGCTAGACAAGAAAAGAGAACAATTAGTTAATGATTATGAGAAATGGTGGAATCATGAATTAGATAGACCTATTATTCAAATAACTTTATCAACAAATAAAGAATGTGAATATTCTAGAGGTGATTTATTAGAGATGGTCTATGATCAAAATGTCAGTCCATTAGAAGTTGTAAAAGCATATGAAAAAACATTTGATACACAATTATATTTAGGTGATGCTTTTTTGCAATTTTATATGCGCTCAACTGGTATATTAGGAGCTTATTTGGGACAAGGTTGGAAGATTGATAATAAGCATGGAACAATATGGTTTCAAGAAACAGGACAAGAATTAGAAGATATTCATTTAAAACTAGATAAAGATTTTTGGTTATACCAAAGATCAATTGAAATTTTGAAAGAATTTTCTAATTATTTTAAAGATAGAATTGCTTTAGGTATTCCTAATTTAGGTGGAATGATGGATATTGTAGAATCTATGCGAGGGGCTAATAATTCTTTGATTGATTTATATGATGATCCAGACGAAGTTATAAGAGTTAATCATGAAATATTTGAAGCTTATAAAGAAGCATACCATGATACAATAAATGTTATTAAAAATAGTCCTGTTATGGGATATACAGGGTGGATTACTTTATTAAGTCAAAAACCATATTTTATTTCACAATGTGATTTTTGTTGTATGATTGGTCAATCACAATTTGATGAATTTATTAAAGACACATTAAAACAAGAAGCCCAAATGATAGAAAGATCATTTTATCATTTAGATGGTCCAGGAGCTGTTCGTCATTTAGACACAATTTTAGATTGTGGATTTGATGGTATTCAATGGATTCAAGGAGCTGGAGCAGAAAGACTTGATTCAGGAAAATGGGATGAAATTTATAAAAAAGTAAGAGCTAAAAATAAGTTATTACAAGTCTTTATTTATGGTAAAGAAGAATTAAATTGTATTGATTATATTGTTGATGTTTTAAATGGAGATACATCTGGTTTAGCTTTTATATGTACAGGTAATGAAGAAGACAAAGAAGCATTTATGGCTTATCTTGATAAATATCATGTTCCATATTAAAAAACAAAGTTGTTTAATCTTTTTTTAAGATAGACAACTTTTTTCTTTGAAAAGTGCTGATTTCCATATTTTAAACATATAGTATGAATGGTGATATCATGAAAAAAATAATACCATTTATACTTTTGTTTTCATTTTGTACACTTTTATATAAACCAGTTATAAATGTCTCATCACAGCAAAGCCTTCAAAAAAAAGTTATAGTTCTAGATCCTGGACATGGTGGTTTAGATAATGGTGCAAGTGTAGGAAAAGTGAATGAAGATGAATTGAATTTAAAAATATGTTTTGCTTTAAAAGAGGAAATGGAAAGTAGAGGAGCAACTGTTTATTTAACAAGAACAGATGATCAAGATATGACAAGACGTAATTATAATTATTCTAAGCAAGATGATATGTATTTAAGAGCATTAAAAATTGATGAATATAAACCAGATTTATTTTTAAGTATTCATTTAAATTCTTCCCATTCAGGAGCATGGGGATCACAAGTTTTTTATTATAAAAAAAGTGAAAATGGAAAAGCTTTAGCCAATAGTATTCATCAAGCTATGAAAGAAGTGACAGGAACACGAAAAGATATTTCTTCATGTGAGTTTTATGTATTAAGAGCAACACAATCATTAGGGGTATTGGTTGAATGTGGTTTTATTTCTAATGCTAATGAGAGAGGACAATTAAAAAACAGTAAATATCATAAGAAGTTGGCTAATGCTATTTGTGATGGAATTGAAAATTATGAAAAAAGTCTATCTTCTACTACACAATAATCATTTTTTATTCAATAATTAAAGAAAAAATAAAAAAGGTATTGACGAAAAAAGGGGGCTATGCTAATATATTAAGGCAGTCATTAATGGGCCTGTAGCTCAGTTGGTTAGAGCGCACCCCTGATAAGGGTGAGGTCGATGGTTCAAATCCATTCAGGCCCACCATTAATTAATTGCAATGTTAGATATATATGGGCCTGTAGCTCAGTTGGTTAGAGCGCACCCCTGATAAGGGTGAGGTCGATG
>CAJUOS010000023.1 GCA_910588075.1 uncultured Erysipelotrichaceae bacterium
TCTTATATAAGTAGCTGTAACAACAATTCCACCTTCTAAAATTGTTGCTCCTATTATTTCACGAATAAATATATCTTTAAAAGTAACACAATCACTATTCTCTCTAACAACAGCCACTTTACATATCTTTTTCCCCAATGTTTGACCTTTTAAAATAAAGCTTGGAATAATGACATAATAAATAACACCAATAACAATCACAAATATTCCAAACTTCAAACCTGTTGAAAAACCATAAGTTTCCAACGTAAATGAATCCTTACGAATATAATCATGTCCTCGCAAATAAAAAGTTACAGGTATACTTGCAATCATATTCGTTATATACCAATCTATAAGCATGGCTATAAATCTTCTTACACGAAGTTTAACAATATCATAACTATTTTCTATCTTTTGATGTTTGGCTTTTTTCACAAATATCACCTCAATTTATCCTTATTATAAAATGTTTAACTTTTTATTGACAACATTTTTCCGAATTATAGAAATAATTTCCAAAATATAAAAATATTAACGCTACAAATTAAAAAAACATTGATATAATCAATATAATTTTCATTTTATAAATCATTTGACAAAATCACTTTTTATTTTATACTAATAAATGTGTATAGTATATCTTCTTCAATTATGAGGAGAAAAAAGATGAAATTAATTATTGAAGAAAATGAAAAAGCAATGAGCGAAAGTGCTATGCAAATTATCTTAGGAGCTATGCAACAAGATAAAAGAGTGAATATTTCATTAACTGCTGGAAAATCACCTAAAATGCTTTATCAAATGATGATTCCATATGTTAGAGATCAAAAAAAATATCAAGATATTCAATATTATCTTTTTGATGAAGCACCATATTTTGGTGAAAAGAAAGGTGAACCAGGACCAAACTGGGTAGAAATGCAAGAATTATTCTTTAAAGATGCACATATTCCTGATGAACGTATTCATATTCCAAGTATGGAAAATTGGGAAACATTTGATGAAGAAATTAGAAATGCTGGTGGCATAGATGTTATGCTTATTGGACTTGGTTGGGATGGGCATTTCTGTAGCAATTGTCCAAGATGTACACCTATGGATAGTTATACTTATGCTATGGATAGAAAAATTAAAAATGCTGTGAATCCAACTTATCCAGATAGACCATTACAACCTTATTCATTGACAATGGGACCAAAGAGTTTAATGAGAGTTAAACATCTTGTTATGATTGTTACAGGAAAGGAAAAAGCTGAAATCTTCAAGAAATTCTTAGAAACACCTATTACTGATGAGTTGCCTTCAACAGTATTGAAATTACATCCTAATTTCACTGTTATCTGTGATCAAGAAGCAGCTTCACTTATTAATGAAGAAGATTACCAAAGAATTTAGGAATAAAAAGGAGCAATGCTCCTTTTTATTTTATAAATATATAAAAAAGATATCATTTTATAATGATATCTCCTGTGTGTAGTATATCTTCTTATATTTTATTTAATTGTTTTCTTCCTTTAATTTTTGTTTTTCTACTAATTTAACAAATGGATAATATAGCAACATATCTAATAAAATAAGACCTATAACCATAATACCTGCTTTAATATCCATACATCCTAATGCAGCTCCAAGGGGAGCAGGTGTTGTCCATGGTGTTTCAACAATACCTTTTCCAACAATGTTTAATGCCATACATGTATAAGCAACTATTGAGTTGATAACAGGCACAAAGATAAATGGAATCATCATTAATGGATTTAATACCATTGGTAAACCAAAGATAATTGGTTCATTAATATTAAATATTGCAGGACCAATAGATAATCTACCTAATGTTTTAAGTTCTTGTGATTTAGAACGTAACAATAAGATACATAATCCTAAAGTTGATCCACCACCACCTAAGCAAATAACATATGACCAAAATGGTTGTGTAAAAAAGTGAGTGATTGCTGTTCCTTCAGAAAATGCAGTAATATTCTCCATTAAATACATTTGTTGGAATGGCAAACGAATTGGTTGAGTAATACTTGCACCATGTAAACCAAAGAACCAGAATACTTGAGCAATCATTGTAATTAAGCAAATACCAATTAATGAATCCAATCCTGATACAGCAGGTGCTAAAATAGTCATTATCATACTTGGAAGTAACTCACCACTTAAACTTTCAACAATTAATGATAAAGCATAGAACACACCAATACATGTAAATAATGGAATGATTGCATCAAATGATGAAGCAATTGCTGGTGGTACGCCTTCTGGTAATTTAAAACGAATATTTTTCTTTAATAAGAAATGAATAATTTCCACACAGCCAATAGAAACGATAATTGCTGTAAAAATACCCTTTGCATCTAAATATGTTGTTGGTATGTAGATACTCGCATTTGCCAAAATTTCATCAACTTTTGCTCCCTCGTTAATAAAACCTGTACTTACAGCTTGAACAACAGGTGATGATACAATCAAAAATACTGCAGTTGATACAATAGAAGCATTTAATTCAGCAATTTTATATCTTTTAGCTAAATTATAAGCAATGGCAAAAGCAATAAACAATCCCATCAATGCCATAGTCATGTTATATGGCAATTGTAAGGCGGCTTTATTCACTTGTGCCCAATTATACCAACCTAACAACATATCACTGATTATTCCCCAATCAGGTAATGTTTCAGGTTTAAACGGGGGTGTCGAAATAATCAAACAAACCCCACCAAGAATTGATAATGGAATTGCTACAACCATACCATCACGAATAGATGCTAAATGTCTTTGATTTGCAACTTTATTAGCAATTGGTACTAATGTACGATCAGCAAGTCCATTAAATTTTTCCATGAATTTTTCCATGAAGTTCATCGTTTTTTCCTCCCTTATTTTTTCTAGTTTTATTATATATCTATCAAAATATATAATCTTTAAATTTCCAAATATGGCAAAGCATTTCCAATACTTGGAAATTTAAAAAATAAGGAATTTTATTTTATAAATAACAATAGTCATAGAAAAGCAAATATAATATCATATTTACTGTATATATCACAATAATCTATATCATTTTTTAAATAAAAAACTCTCTTTAAATCTATCTTCATATAGATTTAAAAAGAGTTGATAATCCTAAAATAATATTTCATATCTAAGAATAAACTTTTTATTTTTTAAAAATAAAACTTACACCAATATCTTGATTTTTTGCTTCCACAGTATATCCAAACATAGTTACAATTTTATTCACAATAGATAACCCTAAACCAAATTGTCCTTTAACCCCTTTGACATAAGGATTAAATAAAAATGGCAAAGTATCTTCATCAATATGCTCACCATCATTATAAATTTCCAAATATTTATCTTTTAATGAAATATGAATAATAGATTGTGCATATCTTGAAGCATTTTCTATAATATTTTCAATAGCTACCCTCCAATGTTCTTCATTCCCAACAAAACAAACATCTTCTAAATCTGTTTCTAATTGTATTTGAGGTTTTAAAAGATCCATTTGTGTAACTATTTTATCTATAAGTTGTTTCATATCAAATGTTTCTAATTCTTGATTTTCACCTTGCAAATAATCTAACCTATTTAAATATAAAAACGATTTGACTTTATGATCTAAACGATCAGCATTTTCTAAAATAATATCCATTGAACTATCTTTATCTCCATATGGATAAATATCATCTTTAACACTTTGACTATATGTTTTAATTAAAGAAATAGGTGTTTTTAAATCATGAGAAATATTATGTATCATTTCTTCTTTGATTTTCTCTTGTTTATCTAAATCTTCTTTCATTTCAACAAGAGCTTTCGAAACAATACCTATTTCATCTTCTCTATCTAAAATCAACTCACAATGTTTTCTTTCTTTAATAAAATCAATATAATTTTTAATCTTTTTTAAAGGATTGATTAATGTAACAACCCATATAATCATTACTAAAGCAATAACAATAAAAAAACCATATTGAATATTAATAGTTTGATTTTTTAAAGAATCAATTAATTCATTAGAGTAATCACTATTTTGAACAGATATTAAATATTGTGATTGAGAAATACGTGAAATCATATAATAATATGTTTCATCTAATAACTCACTTTTATCATATACATAATTCTTCTTTTGT
The DNA here is from genome assembly GCA_910588075.1 of uncultured Erysipelotrichaceae bacterium. Taxonomy (GTDB): domain Bacteria; phylum Bacillota_I; class Bacilli_A; order Erysipelotrichales; family Coprobacillaceae; genus MGBC163490. Next base: position 4,128 of record CAJUOS010000023.1, read on the forward strand.
GTATAGATAAATTTATTTAACTTATCACCAAAAACATAATGATATAATTGCTCAACAAACTTATCACTAGATATATTGGTTGAAACAACAGAAGATGATGAACTATCATAAATGATATGAAATGCGTGTTTTGATTTCATAACAGGTATAAATGAATTATTAATAATCATATCTTGCTCATTACTTAATTTATCATACATTTGATCATCAATAATTGAACGTAAATTATAATCTACTAAAGGCATCATAATTGCAAATAGTAATAAGCCAACAAAACTTAAAACAACAATTGATTGTTGAACAAGAGATAATTTTTTAAAAAAATTAAGTTTTTTTACTTTTTCTTTCATTTTAATCTAATCGATATCCAAATCCATAAATTGTCTTAATATTTAAGTTTGGCATCTTTTTTCTTAATCTTCGAAGTGTATCATCTACAACACGATCACTTCCAAAATAATTTTCATCCCAAACCTTTGATAAAACTTGTTCGCGACTAATAGCTATCCCTTTATTTTTAACAAAATAAAGTAATAATTCATATTCTTTTGTTGTTAATTCTATTTCTTTTTGATGATATAAAACTTTACGTTTTTCTTCATCTATCATATAATCATCAATATTAATTAAAGATGGATCATCTTTATATACTCTTTTTAAAATATTTTGTATTCTTAATATAACCTCTTTAATATTAAATGGTTTTGTGATATATTCATCACTTCCCTTTTCAAGTCCAATAATACGATCAAATTCTTGATCTCTTGCACTCATAAAAACAATAGGCATATTAGGTTTACTCATTTTAATTTCATTTAATAAATCAAAACCACTATTTTTATCTAACATAATATCTACAATCCATAAATGAACATCATCATCTTTATGTAAAAAAGCTTCATCATATGTATAAAAAGAATAAACCATATAACCTTCTTTTTCTAAATAAGTTCTCACTAAATCATTCAAATTCTTTTCATCATCAATAATATTAATACGATACTTCACATTTTTCACCTCTTCTATCAATATATACAAAATATTGCCATAGAATATGGCAATATTTTGTGATAATATGTGAATCTTTATTTTTTGACAGCATGTCCTTTTTCTTTAATCATATTAACAACTTTTAATACATATTCATGACAAATTTCATCAGTTTCTGCTTCTACCATAACCCTAACAACAGGCTCTGTTCCACTTTCTCTTACTAATATTCTACCCTTATCTCCTAATAATTTTTCAACTTCTTTTACAGCTGCTTGAACATCAGGATCTTCTTGTGCAGTTTTTTTATCATGAACTCGAACATTAATTAATAATTGTGGATAAATCTCAACAGGCTCTATTAACTGTGCTAAAGACTTTTTATTTTCCACCATTGTTTCAACTATTTTTAAAGAAGTTAATATTCCATCTCCAGTTGTAGCATGTTTAGAGAAAATAATATGTCCAGATTGCTCTCCACCAATACAATGCCCATTTTGAACCATATTTTCATATACATACTTATCTCCAACTGCAGTTTTTTCATATTGAATACCTACTTTATCCAATGATTTATATAAACCAAAATTACTCATAACAGTTGTTACAATTGTATTATTTAAAAGTTCACCTTTTTCTTTCATTTCCAAACCACATACATATAAGATAAGATCACCATTGACAACTCTTCCAAACTCATCAACTGCAATACATCTATCTGCATCACCATCATAAGCAAAACCAACATCTAATCCGTTTTCTATAACATATTTTTGTAAAACTTCTATATGTGTAGAACCACAATTTGTATTGATATTTGTTCCATCAGGATTATTATTAATAACATATGTTTTTGCTCCTAATGCATCAAAGACACTTTTAGCAATCGCACTTGATGATCCATTGGCACAATCTAATCCTACACGCAAATCTTTAAAAGCACGTGTTGGAATACTCATTAAATAACCTATATAACGATTTCTTCCCATTGCATAATCAACAGTTCTACCAATTTGATCTTTAGTAGCTAATGGAATTGGATCTGTTAACCCATCTATATATTGTTCAATTAAGTTCTCAATTCTTGCTTCTAATTTATGACCTTTTCCATTAATAACTTTGATACCATTATCATAATAAGGATTATGTGATGCAGAAATCATAATTCCACAATCAAATTCTTCACTTCTTACAACATAAGAAACAGAAGGTGTTGTTGTTACATGTAATAAATAAACATCAGCTCCACTTGCTGTTAAACCTGCAACCAATGCATATTCAAACATATAAGAACTTCTTCTTGTATCTTTTCCAATAACAATTCTTGCTTTATGATGACGAGAATAATACCATCCTAAATAACGTCCTACCTGAAAAGCATGTTCTACTGTTAAATCAATATTCGCTTCTCCTCTAAAACCATCAGTTCCAAAATACTTACCCATTCTTTTTACTTCCTTTCAATATTAATAGTTACTTTTGATGATGATAACAATTTAATCTTTAAACTATCATCATCTACAGCCACTTTGACACTCACTTTCTTTGTTCCTAAAGAAAGATTATGAACATCAATAGTTGCTTGTATATTACGATTTGTTAAAGTGGAAAGTTTAGCTTCACTCCCCATAATGCTTACACTTGCATATTGTCCCTTTCCTACAAAAGATACTTTATTTTTACTAGAATTATTAAGTATCTTTATTGGTATCTTATCAAATTTCTTAGATATAACCTTATCTACTTCTAAAGTTACTGATACAGTATCTATTGATAATTTATTAACTCCTTCAACTTTCTTTAAAGATAAGTTTCCAATTGATGTAGATTGATTTATATTTTCAATATTGACATCTACTTGTACTGCTTGTATATTATTGATTGCTTTTTCATCTCCATAAACAGTTACATCACTTTGAGAAAGTGTATAATTAACAATTTGATACCCCTCTGGCATAACTCCAATATAATTGACTTTAATAGGTACATTTTTATGGTATGAATCCACACCACATTCAACATGAACAGTTGTTGGAGCAATTTCAACTTTCACTTCTTTTCCACTACTATCATATGCCTTAATTGGTGCATCTTGACTAAAATCGTCTATTTTCTCAGCAACATCAATACAAGCTTCTACTTTGACAATCTTATTTAGTGTTTCTTGACTTGCTCTGACATTAACACTAGAAACTGCCATTTTTTTAACATTAACTGAATACTTTGCATCCATCTTATCTTCATTCACAAAGCGATACCCTAAATCATAGGTTGCTGATACTTTTGGCGAAAGTTTAATTTTTAATGTATTAGGTACTAACATAACTGTTAATGTATTAGGAAAATCTCTTGTATTTAAACTGACTGTATGTTCTCCTCGAGATAATCCATTCACATCTACATAAACTTCATAATTTTTTGATAAACGTGTTGTATATATATCTAAAGAAGGACCAATCAATCCCACTTGTACATGTTTAGGTACTCCTGATAATTCATAATCATCATTCAATCCTTCAATACGAACAGGAACATTTTCCAAAGTTGTTCCAGAAGTTGGACTAGATAAGAATTCTCCTCCTGATATACTCAAAAAAAGAATTACAGTCATAATTAAAGATAAAAGCATAACACTGATTCGATTTGATAAAATCTTATCTAATGTTTGATTAATATAATTATAAAAACGCCCCATCTTATCTAGTGTTTTTGTGTAATTTGTATTTTCTTTTATAGGATTTTCTTTAACTATTTTTTCTTTTTCTTTTTTTATCACTTTTAAGAAAAAATCAGTTGTAGAATCTTGAATTTCTCTATTATTATCTCGCTTAGGACTCATGAGTATTAACCTCCTCATCACTAGATTTAAACCAATTTAATTCATTGACTAAAGAGGCTCTTAATTCTTTTGTAGGAATTTTCTTTAATTCTCCATTCACCGCAAAAGAAATTGTTCCAGTTTCCTCACTGACTACAACTGTTAATGAATCAGTAATCTCACTTATTCCAATAGCTGCTCGATGACGAGCACCATATTTAGGACTTAACTCTTTATTTGTTGGTGGATAAAAGGCAGCTGCACAAGCAACGCGATCCCCTTGAATAATGGTAGCTCCATCATGTAAAGGTGTTCCCTCCCAAAATATAGTTAAAAATAACTCACTTTTAATATCAGCATTGACTTTTGTTCCTGTATTAATATAATCTATCAAAGATTGTGATCTTTCAAATGTAATCAAAGCTCCTGTCTGTTCTCTTGCTAATGTTGTGATTGCACTTACTAACTCATCCATTAATCTTTCTTTTTCATCATTAGACATTTCTTTATGTGTCGTTAACTTTGTTTGTCCCATTTTCTCTAATAAAGTTCTAATCTCAGGTTGAAAAATAATAATAATAGCAAGAACTCCCCAATTAATAATACTATCAACAAGAAAATTAAGAGTTGTTAGACCTAAAACACTTGTCATTAATTTAACAATCAATATAAACAATACACCCTTAAATAATTGCATTGTTTTCATATTTGATTTAAACATTGAAATAAAATAATATAATAAAAACCAAACTGCAATGAGATCAATTGCAGAACGTATAAAATTCAAAACATTTGTCCAACTTATTCCTAAAGATAAAATCAATTTTATCACCCACATTTCTTATTTATTATAGCAGTTTTTTATATAAAATAAAACGTTCATATTTTCATTTCATAAAAAAGTCTTATATTATACAAATTTATCCTTATGTATCTAAAATAATAATCACTTATTTTAGATAAAATTGGCAAAATAAAAAGGTAAAACTCTACTTTTACCCTTTTATGGTCTACACACTTTACAAGCTCTATAACCTCTTTTAACAGCATTACTTTTAGAAATAGCAATTTGACTTTTTCTTAAATAACGGCATCCGTTTCTATGATATTTAGCACCTGTTCTTGTAATATAAACTTTAACTCCAACATTTTTAGTTGTCTTTACTGTAATTTTACATTTAAAAGTTTTTCCTTGAACTTTTGCTGTAATGGTGCATTTTCCATTTCTTTTAGCTGTAACTTTCCCCTTACTATTAACTGTTGCTATTTTTTTATTCGTTGATTTCCAAACAATTTTCTTTTTTGTTCCAGATATTTTTAATTGTAATGTTTTCCCTTTTTTAAGAACTGCTGACTTTTTATTAATTTTTATAGTTTTCGCTTCTACTTGCACAATATTTTGATTTTGTGGAAATGGAATTGATGGTGTCATTAACAAAGATAAAACAGTCAATACAGCAACATAAATCTTTTTCATTATATCCCTCCTCACTTATCATCAGTATACTCTTTTTCATAAATATACTCAAATATTTTATCTTTATAAATATATTATTATTAAAATCAAAACAAATCACTTTGCAAATGAATAAAAAAGTTGTAATATAATAATGTCTATAGGAGGAATATTATGGCAAAAACAATTTTAGTAGAAACTTCAGCAAGACATGTGCATGTTTCTCAAGCTGATTTGGAAACTTTATTTGGTAAAGGATACCAATTAACAAACAAGAAAGATCTTTCTCAACCTGGTCAATATGCTTGTGTGGAAAAAGTAACAGTTGTAGGAGCAAAAGGTGAACAAAAAATGTCTATCTTAGGACCTACACGTAATGCAACTCAAGTAGAAATTTCATTAACTGATGCAAGATCATTAGGAATCAAAGCATTAGTAAGAGAATCAGGAGATATTGAAGGAACTTCAGGATGTAAATTAATAGGACCAGCTGGTGAAGTTGAGCTTCCTTGTGGTGTTATTGCTGCAAAACGTCATATACATATGACATCTGCTGATGCTCAAGAATTTGATGTTAAAGATAAAGATGTTGTAAGTGTCAAAATAACAACTGATGAAAGATCTTTAACTTTTGGAGATGTTGTATGTCGTGTCAGTGATAGCTATGCTTTAGCAATGCATATTGATACTGATGAATCAAATGCTGCTGGTATTACTGGACCTTGTCAAGGTGAAATTATAAAATAAAAAAATGTGGTTACTTAAATCACATTTTTTATTTTATTTGCAAAAATTTCTATTTCATCATTATTAAAGTTTTCAAAAATATTTTTATCTTTTTGTTTTTGAATAATTGGAGAAATTTTATTCATAACCTGTAAAATCATTTTTTCACTAATAGATAGCTCTGGATAATATAAAGCTCCTCCTACACCTGCAATAATTTTCATATCTTTAAGTATTGAATAATCAAATGCACTTGTTACAAAAGACATGAATTCATTTTGTAATATACCAACAACATATAAACTGTAATGCTTTGATATGAGAAGTTCTTGATGATTTTTAATAAATTGAACAATATCTGAATCAAGTTTACCATAATAAACAGGTGTTCCAATAATAATTACATCTGCTTTCTCTAATGTAGGATAGTCAATATCTTTCAAATTCATCAACAAACAATTACCAATATATTGATTAATCACTTTTCCTATCTTTCTTGTACTCCCATGTTTTGTTTTATATAATATAACCCTCACTATCCTCATCCCCTTTTCTTATATTTTACACAAAAACATAGAAATAATCACGTGTTTTTCACTATAAATTAAAAAAGTGCTTATGCACTTTTATTCATTAACAACTTTCTTTAATGTAGAGCTTGCTTTAAAAGCAGGAACTTTACTTGCAGCAATAGTCATTGTTTCTCCAGTTCTTGGATTACGTCCAGTTCTTGCATCTCTTTGTCTAACTTCAAAAGTTCCAAATCCCTTTAAAGTAATTTTATCTCCAGCTTTTAAAACATCAGTTAATGTTTCAACGAAAGCATTAACAGCAGCATCAGCTTGAGTTTTAGTTAATCCAGCAGATGTAGCTACTTTTTCTACTAATTCAGTTTTGTTCATAATTACTATTCTCCATTTCTTATGTAATATTTGGGAAAATCCCCAAAGACATTATAGTACATTTTATCTTTGATGTACAGTGAATTTATATCATAAAGACAAAATCATTTGAGCAAAATTCTCAGCTTCTTTTTGTGACGTTGCCCATGATGTTACAATACGAATTCTTTCCATATTTGAATTTATTTTCTTTATATGTGTTACTAAATAATGTTCTTCAATAGAGCGAACTGTATCTATTGGTAAGTCAACAAAAATTTGATTTGTATGAGATGTTTCATATAAGGAAAAACCTTTATCCATAAAAGCCTTTCTTATGATTTGTGCCATCTTATTTTCATAAGCACCAATTTCTTCATATAAATTTCCTTTTAATAAAGTATAAAATTGAATACCTAACAATCTTCCTTTAGCAAGCATTGCTCCTTTATGTTTTAATTGATAACGAAAATCTTTTTTTAATTGCTCATTCATAATAACTAAAGCTTCACCAAATAAAGCTCCCATCTTTGTACCACCAATATAAAAAGCATCTGTATTTTTAGCAATATCATACATTGATGGTGCATCACTTTGAACAAGTGCACTTCCTAATCTCGCTCCATCCAAGAATAAATATAAGTCATTTGCTTGAGTAAATTGATATAAATATTCTAACTCTTTTGTTGTATAATATGTCCCTAATTCTGTTGTTTGTGATATATATACCATTTTTGGTTGAACCATGTGTTCATCACTATGACTATCTAATATATTTTGAATCATTTCTATTGTTACTTTCCCATTAACATGTGGATGTGTTAATACCTTATGTCCTGTTCCTTCAATAGAACCTGTTTCATGCACATTAATATGTCCTTCATCACAAGCAATAACTGCCTGATAATCACTTAAAGCAAAAGATATAAATGTCATATTGGTTTGTGTTCCACCTACTAAAAAATGAACATCAGCATCTGAATTATGAATACGTTGACAAATAACATCTTTAGCTTTTTGACAATATTCATCCATTCCATAGCCAACTGTTTGTTGCATATTTGTATCATTCAATGCTTTTAAAACTTCTGGATGTGCTCCTTCACTATAATCATTTAAAAAACTATACATAATTTCACCCCTTATTTTTTATATAATAATCCATATCTCACATAAATAATATTAAATAAAGTTAAAAAATTAATTGTTCCTTGCATTGATGATTCTGTATAATTACTTTCTAAACCATCAATACGATAAATATGATTTATATTTTCATTTTCATATTCTTGATTCATTGTTATCATTAAAATTTGTGGTTGATGTTCTTTAACCTTATCAATAAGATTATCTAGTAATTGCTTTCTTGCTCTCACTGTTACAATAATAACCAAACTATCTTTATCAATCATATCCAATCTTTGAATTTCATCACCACGTTCAACAAAAGCATAAATAAATTTTTTAAGTTTTAATAACTTCATTTGAAAATCATTCGAAATAACTTTATTAAATTGATAACCTATCATTTGAACTTTTTTTGCTTGATAAATCATTTCACAAATCTTATCAATTTCATGAATATTAATACATTGATGTCCTAAATTTAAAGATGCGATTGTTTCTTGATAAATTTTATCCACTAAAAATTGTGGATTTTTTTGAATTTCATAGCATTCTTCTTCAGACATATGTATTTCATGTCTAGCAGTTTCTAATGCAATAGACATTTCATATTTAAAATTAGCAAAATTCTTACAATTTAAATCTTTACAAAAACGAGAAATTGTAGCAGGTGATGTATAACATAAATCAGCTAAATCGTTAATACTGATTGTTGGTATTCTTTCTAAGTGAGTTAAAATTGTATGAGCAATTGTATAATACATATCTTGAGAAGATGAAACATTCACATATGACATTAATATGTATAAAATATCAACTTCATTATAATCTCTAAATTTATTATCCATGATGATTCTCCTTTAAATAAGCATCTCTTCCTATCTCATATAAATCATTTCCATAAGCATCAATAATAACTGTTAACGGAAAATCTTTCACAACTAATCGACGAATAGCTTCTGGCCCTAAATCATCAAAAGCAATAATTTCACAAGATTGTACACATTGTCCAATATAAGCACCTGCTCCTCCAATTGCCCCAAAATAAACTCCACTATATTTTATCATGGCTTCTTTTACATCTCCATTACGATATCCTTTTCCTATCATTCCTCTTAATCCAAGCGATAACATTGTTGGAGAATAAGCATCCATTCTTCCAGAAGTTGTTGGTCCACCACTACCAAAAACATGTTCAGGTTTTGTTGGTGTAGGTCCTACATAATAGATAATTTGATTAGCTACGTCAAAAGGCAATGGCTTTCCTTCTTGAATCAAAGCCTCCATTCTTTTATGTGCTGCATCTCTACCAGTATAAATAACACCAGATAATAAAATTTGATCTCCTGCCTTTAATTTTAAAGCATCTTCCTTTGTAAATGGAGTTGTTATTGTTTTCATTATAAAATAACCTCCTTATGTCTTGCTACATGACAACAAATACTAACAGCTACTGGCATGCCAGCAATATGAGTTGGATAAGTTTCTATATTCAGTGATAAAGCAGTTGTTTTTCCTCCATAACCAGCTGGTCCAATTCCTGTATGATTAATACGGTTGAGTAATTCATTCTCTAAATCAGAATATCGTTTATCAGGATGATGACTACCAATTTCTCGTAACATTGCTTTTTTAGCTAATAAGGTCACTTTATCAAAAGAGCCTCCAATACCCACACCAATAACCATTGGTGGACAAGCATTAGGTCCAGCATCATTAATAACTTTCAAAACAAACTCTTTAATACCTTCAACACCATCACTTGGTTTTAACATTTTAATTTGACTCATATTCTCACTACCAAAACCTTTTGGTGCAACTATTATTTTTAACTGATCTCCTTCAACAATATCATAATTGATAATTGCAGGTGTATTATCTTTTGTATTAATACGATCAAATACAGGATCATCAACAACACTTTTTCTTAAATATCCTATTTCATATCCTTGACGCACACCTTCATGAATCGCTTCATTTAAAGAGCCTTCAATATGAACATCTTGTCCTATTTCAACAAATACACAAGCCATACCTGTATCTTGACAAATAGGTGAACAAGTTTCTCTGGCTATTTGTGCATTTTTATGAAGAACTTCTAATGTTTGTTTTGAAAGTAATGAATCTTCTGTTTCATATGCCTCTTTTAATGCTTGATAAACATCTTGAGGTAGTACATAATTTGCTTCTTGGCATAATCTTTTCACTTCTTGAGTAATTATTTCTTGATTAATTGTTTTCATATTTTTCCCCTTTATGTGTCATATTATATTAGATTTTAATTGTAAGAACAACAAAAGAATTAAAGGATATGTCCCTTTAATTCCTGAATTGATGGATAATATAAACAATAATAACGTAATGACATCAGTTCTACAACTGTCAATAGTGTATGTTTTCCTGTTTTTCTATTTTGTGATTGTCCTAATAAAATACGATGATCAACAGGAATTTTAATATCCAATTCTGAATTACATGTCATTAAAATAACTTTACATTTTGATTTTTTAATATATTGCAATATTTTATGTCCACTACTTGTAAAGTAACCATTCACTGTAATAATAACAGTAACACTATCTTCTGTTAACTCTTTAGCACATTCTAATTGTCTAGAAGAATCCATATATGCCATTGTAAATTTCTCTAACATTAATAAATCTGTTTGAAAATGTAATGCAGCACTCTGTGAAAATTGTGTGCCAAAAAAAGCAACAGATTGACTATTATGAATTAATTGTAATGTTGCATCTATTTCTTTCCAGTCTAACATACTAGGTAAAAGTGAGATATGCTCTATAACTTGATTAGCATATTCTTTTGTTGCTAATTCAGGATTATCTTTCATTGTTTCTAATGAAATATTAATTAAATTATTAAATTTTTTATCATTTGAATGAAATGTATAACATTCTTGTTTTAAATGAGCAAAATTTTCATATCCTAAAGCACGACAAAAACGTGAAATTGTTGCTGGAGAAACAAAACATTCATTAGCTAATTCACTGATACGCATATCAGCAATACGATAAAAATTATTAGCCATAAACCATGCAATATTATAATTAGTATCATTTTCAGCAGCTGTATCTAAAAAAATTATCAGTCTATAAAAAAGATTTTTCATTTTATCCTCCTTTAATTTTATATTCACCTGAAAGATTTGTATGTAAATATGATATACCATGACTTTCTTTAATAATCAACTTATCATCTTTTAAAATAAACTCCAAAGTATATCCATCTTCTCCACTATCATATATTGCATAATTTTTATCCTTTTGTAAATAAGCAAACTCTCCAAAACCTTTCACACCTAATTCAATACGAAATTCCAACATATTTTCATCTTCAAGTCCTTCACGATGAAAAGAAACAATAACACCATCATCCCTTACAAATTCTCTTAACCATTGTTTATAAACCACATTTGATTCATCATTTGGTTTTGAAGAAGATTGTGGCATTATTTGTTCAACATCACAACCCACTAATAATATACAAACAATCAATATAATTATTTTCTTCATTTTTTATCACCTATTATATACTATAAACTATATTGATATAGAAATCACATATTTTTTTACAATTCTCTCGAAAAATTACGATATATATATTATATACTTTGTTTGTAGTCAAATATTTGTTTTCCCTTCAAATAGATCGACTACACGATATCCTTTCCCAAACTGATATCAAAAAAAAACAGGTAAGTCTCCCAACTTATCTGTTTTTATTTAAATTTTTAATCACTAATAAACTCCATATACTTAATAAAAACAATAAAATTACTGATAAATCAAAATGATCAGATGTTTGAACAATGTGAGCTTTTTGATTTGTTTGTTGTAGAGAAACTTTTTGTGAATCTTTTTGCCATATGGCATATAATTTCACATTATGTGCAGGCATAACAAATGATTGATTGGCTTGGTACATTTCTCCACTTCCATCTTTTTGTGTATTCCAGCCTAAAAAACTATATCCCTCTTTAGAAAGATTTTCAGTTAATGGAATTTTTACAATTGATTTTTCTTTATAATTTTTCTGTTGTAAATCAAAAGAACCTGTTCCACCTTCAAATTGATACTCTACATGATAGGCAATAGGCATAAATCCTAAATGAAATTGTAAAGATGATTTATCCATAATAAATTTATCTGTTTTGACTTGATAATCTTGCATAATTGTAAAATGATTTGTTATATGAGAACTGAATTGATTTTTCATAAGAGTACAATCACTTAAGCATTCAGCAATAATCTGATATTGTTGTCCCTTTTTCATATTCTTAAAACAATAATATCCATCTTCATCTGTCATAGTAACATCTACAAGATTATTTTCTTGCCATAGATTCATCTTTAAATAAGAAATTCCTTCATTATCATCCATTTGACCTGAATGATTTATATCTTTAAAGACATATCCTTCAATCAATGTATCTTCAATATCTTGTTTCGTCTCTTTAGTAAGTTTATTGTTTTCATCATAGGCATAAACATTAAAATTTCCTATAAAGAAACTCAACCCAAAAAGAAAAGTCATTATTTTTTTCATTTCAATCTCCTCTTTCATATAGAGTTTCCTTATATTTACTTTTTATACAAAAAAAGAAATGATTTCATAATCATCTCTTTAATACGTTTTGATAAACTCTTAAAACATTTTTATAAAAAATCTTTTCTATATCTTCTTCAGAAAATTTAGCATCTTTTAATGCTTGATATAACTGAGGCATATAAGAAGCATCTTTTAATTCTAAATTTTGAGGAATTCCATCAAAATCTGTTCCTAATCCAATACAATCAACACCTGCAATTTCACGAATATGTTGAATATGTTCAACCATTGATGAAACACGTGAAATATCACCATTTTCTTTCAAAAAATCACTTGCAAAATTAATTCCCATGACACCGCCTCTTTGAGCTAGTTTTTGAATCATATCATCACTTAAATTACGGGCATGATTACAGATTGCTCTGGCATTAGAATGTGAAGCCACAAAAGGTTGATTAGTATATTTTAACACATCATAAAACCCTGCATCTGATAAATGCGAAACATCAATAATAATACCTAATCTTTCACATTCTTGAACATATTGAATCCCAAAATCTGTTAAACCATTTTCATTATCACAACAATGATATCCATGTCTTTCATCATTCATATCAAAATTAGGATAACCAATTCCATTTATATAATTCCAATTTAAAGTAATCATACGTACACCTAAACGATAATAATTTCTCAAATATGCTAAATCATCTCTTACAACTGCACCTTCTTCTAATGTTAAAAGAGCACTCATTTTATGATTCTTTATATTTCTACAAATATCATCATATGAATAAACCACTTCTATAAGATCATTATTTTTATCTATTTCTTGATAAAAAGTATCCATAAGATGAAAAACATGATCTACAGGATCTTCAACTTGTTTTAATGGTGTAAACATAGCAAAGTTTTGTAATAAATAATCTCCCTGTTGCATCTTTTTTAAACTGATATTTAAATGATTATCTCTTAAATCAATATTATTTCCTTCTTTTTGGATACGATTAATTTCATATATTGTATCACAATGCATATCAATAACTTTCATAATAACCTCCTTAAAAATAAATATCTTTATCTTGATATAATTGAGTTAATGATTGTGTATCTTTCAACCATTGAAGAGCCTCATCTATCTCATCTTGTTCTATATCTTCTAAAATTCCATAAGTTGCTATTTGACAAACATCATATAAACTTTGCCATAAAGCATCAAAGTCATCTGTTTCATTATCTGATTGTTCACTTATCTCATAAGCATACATCCTATGTGCCTTTTGTACTGCTTCTTCTTTTGTCATTGTTTTCTCCTCCTTATTCCATATGTTTCAATATTTTTTATATTCATCATTTATCATCTATTAAATGAAAATGTAAACATGCATTTAAAATACCATCATTATCAATTGATGTTGTTATAAAAGTTGCCATTTCTTTAAGCTGTTGATTTCCTTGCCCCATTGCTATTGAAATACTAGCATGTTTAAACATCTCAACATCATTTAAAGAATCCCCAAAAGCAACATATCCTTCCATATGATATAATTGTAATAATTGTTGTATTCCTGTAGCTTTAGAAATCCCTTGAATTGTTATATCTGCATATGTAGATTCTCCAGGTAAAACATTGATTCCTTCTATATCTTGAAAAGGGGCATAATCATACCCTAATGGTCCATAAACAATCATCGCATCAACATTTTGTCCTTGATATGTTCCAACAGGTGGAATAATACTCTTAAAAAAGCGTTGTGATTCATACACAAACTCATCTGGTTCTTTAGTTATGATACGAGGATGTGATTTTAAAACAACAGCATAACCTAATTGATCTGCTTTTTTTATCAAATTGACAACAGCATCTTTTCTCATAGTTGCATGAAATATTTCTTCTTGTTTAGCATTTAAAACAACTTGCCCATTATTACAAACAAAACCATCCCATTCTATCAAATCCATCAACCCTGTTCTTTGTAAAGAGTCTACACCTCTTCCTGAAGCAATAATAAGCTTATATCCTTTTTCCTTTAACAACAATAATGCTTGATATGTTGAATGTGAAACTTGATGATGAACATTATCTCTTAATGTTCCATCAACATCAAAACATAATAGCTGATTTATCATAATCACTCACCTCTTTTTTTATTATACAAAAAAACAATCGAATTTCCTATCATTTTTCTTTATAATAAAGATGAGGTGATTTATATTGAAAGAACATTTAAAAATACATTCAGATTTTGATCAATTACCATTAGATGTTATTATTACAAGTCCATCACATCCTATTGGTATTGTTCAAATTTCACATGGTATGTGTGAACATAAAGAAAGATATTTAGATTTTATGCACTTTTTAAATCAAAATGGTTATGTTTGTTGTATTCATGATCATAGAGGTCATGGACAAAGTCTTTATAGTCAAAATGACTTAGGATATTTTTATAAAGATGGACATATTGGTATTGTTGAAGATCTACATCAAATAACAAAAATAATGAAAAAACGTTATCCTTATTTACCTCTTTATCTTTTTGGACATAGTATGGGGTCATTAGTTGTTAGATGCTATATTAAGAAATATGATCAAGATATTGATGGTTTATTTGTTTGTGGAAGTCCAAGTTACAATAAACACATTTCTTTAGGGATTCATTTAACTTCTTTACTATCACGAATAAAAGGTGAGCACTATCGTCCACAGATAATTCAAAAAATAGGTTTTGATGCCTTTAATAAAAACTTTGATAAAACCATTCCTAATAGTTGGATTTGTAGTGATAAAAAAGTTGTTGAAGCCTATAACAAAAATCCTTTATGTTATTTTACATTTACTAATAATGGCTTTTATTCCATGTTTCAATTAATGAAAGAAACATATTCTGATGATCATTGGCAGCTTCATCATCCAACTATACCTATTCATTTTATAGCTGGGCGCTTAGATCCATGTATTATTAATGAAAAAGAATTTAATAAAGCTGTTCAACATCTTAAAGATATAGGATATTCAAAAATCAGTGCACAGCTTTTTGATGGAATGCGTCATGAAATACTTAATGAAAAGAATAAACATCTTGTTTATCAATACATATTAAAAAAATTAAGGTTCTAGTCATTTCTAGAACCTTAACTCTTATTTATTATAAACTCCCCATATTCATTAACATCTTGTAATATAATTTTTCTTTTTTGTAGTGAAAGAGATACATTAATAATACGTTGATTCAATGAACCCTTATATCGCAAAGATAAACTCCTTTGACTTTGAATAAATCTTCCATCCACTAATGTATCACATAATGATAATAACTCTCTTTCGTCTTTCCCCAAAGACATGATTTCTTCAAAAGTATAACCACTATAAATCATAATATGAAGATGTCGTTTTTTTATTTCCTTTATAAAAGAAATTAAGTTTTTTGCTTGAATAAAAGGCTCTCCCCCTGAAATTGTAATACCATCTAATAAACTATTCTTATCAATTTCTAAAAGTAAATCTTTCATATCAACTAAGTATCCACCTAAAAGATCATGACTATTAGGATTATGACATCCTTTACAATGATGAGGACATCCTTGGGTAAAAACAACATATCTTAATCCTGGTCCATCTACAATAGAATCATTGACTGTTCCATATAGCCTTATCATTGATTAATAATTCCATGTTTAACTCTATCGCTTTCTTCTGCTTTTTTAGCATCATTAAAACGATTTAATGTTCCTACTAAATAACCAGTAATACGTCTAATTCTTTCAAATTCTTGGTGTTCTTCCTCACTACGTCCACATTGAGGACATACATCATCAATGATACCATTATAGCCACATATAGGATCTCTATCAACAGGATGATTAATAGCTCCATAACCAATTTGAGCATCATGCATAGCACGAACTATTTTTTCAAAAGCTGGTAAATTTTTTGTTGGATCTCCGTCCATTTCAATATAACTAATATGTCCCCCATTTGTAAGTGCATGATATGGTCCTTCAATTTTTATTTTTTGAATTGCTGTTATTGGATAATAGACTGGAATATGGAAACTATTTGTATAATAGTCTTTATCTGTAACACCATCTATTTTTCCATAAAGCTGACGATCTATTTTCACAAAACGTCCTGATAATCCCTCTGCTGGTGTTGCTATTAAGGAGAAATTTAAATGATATTTTTGTGATGCTTCATCCATTCTTTTTCGCATATGTGCAACAATTTGTAAACCTAAAATTTGTGCTTTTTCATTTTCTCCATGATGATAACCAATAAGTGATTTAAGTGTTTCAGCTAAACCAATAAATCCAACTGTCAAAGTTCCATGTTTTAATACTTCTCTTACTTCATCTGTTGGTTGTAATTTTTCAGAATCTATCCAAACCCCTTGCCCCATTAAAAATGGATAATTCATCACATGACGTTTGCATTGAATTTCAAATCTTTCTAAAAGCTGATCTATACATATATCTATCATTTGGTCTAATTTATCAAAAAACTCATCTATATCTCCCTTTGATTTAATTGCTAAACGTGGCAAATTAATGGATGTAAAACTTAAATTACCTCTACCTGGTGATATTTCTCTTGTTGGGTCATAAACATTTCCCATAACTCTTGTTCGACAACCCATGTATGCAATTTCTGTTTCAGGTGTTCCTTTATAATATTGAAGATTAAATGGAGCATCAATAAATGAAAAGTTTGGAAATAAACGTTTTGCTGATACTCTACATGCTAATTTAAATAAATCATAGTTCTTATCATCTTGATGATAATTGATACCTTCTTTAACTCTAAAAATTTGAATTGGAAATATTGGTGTTTCTCCATGACCTAACCCTGCTTCAGTAGCTAATAAAACATTCTTAATAGCCATTCTTCCTTCAGGAGAAGTATCCATTCCATAATTAATAGAACTAAAAGGAACTTGTGCTCCTGCTCTTGAATTCATTGTATTTAAGTTATGGATAAGAGATTCCATTGCTTGATATGTTTCTTGATTGACTTCTTGATATGTTTCTTGAACTGTAAATTTTTGAATTCTAGAAATAAGGGATTTATCTATATGATATTTTAATAAAATCTCTTTTTCTTTCTTTAAATAACCTTGATCTTCTAATGTTGGGATAATATCTAATGTTTTGACTTCTTCTAAAACTTTGAATGATTCTTTATCTGTTAAAATATCTAAAGCTTTTTTTAGATTTTTATAATATGTTTTTTTATATGATTTTCTTATTCCATCAGCCATACCATAATCAAAATTGACAATCGCTTGTCCACCATGTTGATCATTTTGATTAGATTGAATAGCAATACATGTTAATGCAGAATATGTTGTAATACTATTAGGCTCTCTTAAAACACCATGTCCAGTAGAAAAACCATCTTTAAATAATTTAATAATATCTATTTGTGCACAAGTCGTTGTCAATGTTAAAAAATCCATATCATGAATATGAATATCCCCTGACTTATGTGCTGCACTATGTAAAGGATTTAATACAAACATTTCATTAAATTGTTTAGCAGCTTCTGCTCCATATTTCAACATTGTTCCCATTGGTGCATCTGCATTAACATTTGCATTTTCCCTTTTTAAATCACTATCTTTAGCATCTTGAAAAGTAATTTCTTCCAAAGTTCGCATCAAACGAGATTTACGATCTCTTGAACGTGTTCTTTCTGCTCGATAAAGAATATATGCTTTGGCTATTCTGACATATCCTTTTTCTATAAGAGTTTCTTCTACTGTATCTTGAACAAGTTCTACTGTTGGTAATTCTGTATGTCTTGATTCTAATTTATTTTGAACAGTATGGGCAACTTCTATTGCTGTATCTAGATCATATTTTGCTTCTGTTGCTTGAAAAGCTTTATAAATTGCTCCAGCAATTTTATTGACATCAAATGTATCCATACGTCCATCTCTTTTTCTAATATATTTAATCATATCTATCCCTCCTTTATATATATGTTTAGTATCTCATATCTTTTTTATTTTCTCAATTTATATGAATGATACACTCTTATTTTTTTAAAAGAAAAAGGATGAAATCATCCTTTTCTTCCTATTATTCAATATGAGCAATATTTAATTCATTTAATGTTTTTATAATGATTTCCATTGCTCTTTTTTCATCTTCCCCATCTGTTATAATCTCTAATGTTGCTTTGGTTGGTACTCCTAATGATAAAACTCCCATCATACTTTTTAAGTTCACTTCTTTTGCTCCATATTTCAATGTAACATGACAATGAAATTGTCTTACAGTGTTCACTAATTCTGTTGTAGGAGTAGCATAGAGTCCGACAGGGTCAGTAACGATAAATTTCAAATGTTGTGCCATGTATGATTCCTCCTTGTTAATTATATTATATCACAAAGATATTCATAGAGTGAATTTTTATACATAAAAAAAGAAAAAGTTTATCTTCTTTTTCTCCTCTTTTTCTTGGCATTTAAACCTTCTTCTAATTCATGATAATCAATAAAACTACCTAAATCAAAAACATGATATCCCTGTTTATAAAGTTTTTTATATGCTCTTTCACTAATAGCTGGGTTAATAGCATAAACATAATATATAATATCTTTTTCAGGATAATATTCCTCCATATCATCCATCAAACGTAG
Organism: uncultured Erysipelotrichaceae bacterium; assembly: GCA_910588075.1. Taxonomy (GTDB): domain Bacteria; phylum Bacillota_I; class Bacilli_A; order Erysipelotrichales; family Coprobacillaceae; genus MGBC163490. The sequence goes on from CAJUOS010000023.1 coordinate 23,334, forward strand.
TGGTAAACATTCAGCTCCTGCTATATGTAAATCATCATAATTTCTTTGTTCATCTGCACAAATAATAATTATTTTATCTGAATCTTTTTCATAATTACGATAGGCTTCATTAATATCTAATTTCTTTATCTCAACCTTTTTCCCAAATCCAAACATTCAATTTCCTCCAATCTGTTCCTATAATAACATTTATTCTTATTTTTTTCTATTGCTTTTGTCTTTTTTCTATGCTATTATATGAGGGCAACAAATATGGCCTGTTGGAGAAACGGTTAACTCACATGCCTTTCACGCATGCATTCACGGGTTCGAATCCCGTACAGGTCACCATATTTAGGGGCGTGGTTCAATGGTAGAGCATCGGTCTCCAAAACCGTTGATGCGGGTTCGATTCCTGCCGCCCCTGCCATTTAAAATTAACGTTGATTTATTCAACGTTTTTTTATTTATTGAGAAGATGTTGAGAAGTTTTATCTAAATAAACTAATAATTCATCTTCATTTTTTTGTAATAAATGTGTATATACTTTTAAAGTCATATTAATATCACTATGTCCTAATCTTCTACTAACTGCCACGATATTAATTCCCTCGCCAATTAAATTAGAGGCATGACTATGTCTAAAATCATGAACTCGAATACTTCTTAAATTAGCCTTTTTGATTGCTCTGTCTTTAACTCTTTTGATTGTAGATGTAGGTAATGGTGCTTCCCCACCAAATATAAACCATTCATTTTTAAAACCACATTTATTCATTTCTTTACTTTTTATACTCATCAAATAATTGTTTAAATTATTACCTAAAACAATATCCCTAATACTAGATATATTTTTTGTTTCTTTTACTTCATAGGCAACTTGTTTTGTTTTATGTGTAACTGACTTACTAATAGATAACTTACCATTATTAAAATCACACCATTGTAAAGCCAAAGCCTCGCCTATTCTAACACCCGTATAGTACAATACAATAAATAGTGGCTTATATTGTTCAGTATCAACACAGGATATAAAACGGTTAAATTCATCTATATTCCAAATATTCAACTCTTTTTCTTTCTTTCTCTTTTTTTCCTCATATGTTTCTTTAAAAGATTCTATAACATAACTTACATTTTTCTTTAAATGAAAATATTTAATTGCATGTTTAAACAAAGCCTTAAAAGTAATAATAATAGAATTTTTATATCTTGTTGAATAGTTCAAACCATTAACCAATTCTCTAAATTTTCTACAATCTAATTCAGTGTAGGTATCAATTCTTTTATTTTTAATATTTGGAATAATAATATTATCAATAATAGTCTTTGTTCTTCGATATGTTCCATAAACAACTATTGTTTGATAATACTGTAAATAATCAAATGCTAAATCATATATATATGGATAAGTATAACTATCAATATTTGATAATTTTAATTTAGCCTCGTAAATTTGAGCCTCATGTTTACTTTTAAAACCACGTTTAGTTTTATTTTTATATTTAACATACCAAGTATTATTGTTTTTATTCTTATGTACTGACATATTCTAAAACCTAAACCCTTTTCTTATCCTTTTATATTTAGGCTCATTTCTTTGTATTACTATATCTATCTTATTATATAAACTTTTGATTGCTGATTTTTTTATCTTCGCTTGTTTAACTAAAGATAAATAAAACACGTTTAACATTAATTTATTGTCTATTAATAACTCTAAAAATATTGCTATTGTATAAAATTCATAATATGTAATATAAACAAATTCTAATTCATTGATTTCAAAATATTTTTTTAATTTATTTAATAAATCATTCAAATCAATTTTTTTAATTTCGTAATTTTCAAGAATTAAATCATAAAAATCTTTATCAAAATCTAATTGAGCAATCATTAAATAAATAATATAATATTCATCTATTGAAAATTGCAAACCATACCTTTCTAATATATTTTCATCATATTTATTAGTATTATAATTAATATCCATTTATTTTTTCCTTTCCTATATACAGAGGCTAGAAATATAATAAAGTCTAACCATATGCGAAATACTGCTTTTTATCAATTCAAGCCTTACGGCTTGAGGAGTAGTGGTTTTTCGATTTCGCATTTCGTTGGATCAAAACTACACTTCGTTACGTTTTAAACCAACTCTCTTCTTTAAATCTCAAAATCACTACTTAAAATACGTTTAAATAAGAGATTGTCTTAATTTCATAACTTGTACTTCTTTCAACATTTTGTCATAATAAAAATCTAAATCACGATTAGTAATAAGAAATACTATATCTGTTGGCACATAATTACAACCTACCTCTATATTATTCTTTATGCAATATTCAATTACCTTTATTCTTATATTCATTGCTTGACTTTGTCCAATAGAACGTAAATTCATAATATCTTTTACACTTAATTTTTCTTTTAATGCAATTTCATATTTATCACACCACGAAATACATTTAACCATATTTTAAACTCCTTTCTTTAAAAATCTAAATTTGCAGTTGCAATATCAAATATATTAATCTCATTATTATTTAAGCTTTCAAACTCAATTAAATTATATTCTTGTTCAAACCTTTCTTTTGGCGTATGATGATAACTATTAATAATTTCATAATTACAACTATCAGTAAGATAATTAAGTATTTGTAGAAAATTTATATCGTTATCCATATAAGTTAATTCCAAAGGCTTTTTAAGATTTCTTGAATGATAATATCTTTTATGATTTTTAAGTCTTATATCATCATTTTTCTTTGCCATATATTTGCACATATATTTTGCAATATCAAAGAAATTATTAACATCTTTCACAATGTTAAATGCAGAGGAAAAACCATATTTCCAATACATAACATTAAATTTATTTTTTTCACTTTCTTGTAAAGGTAATATATAACTACCACATTCAATATTTGTTAACAAATGATAATGAATAGCGCCTCGTTTTTGAAATTCAATAACACCAAGATAATAGAATTCAATATTATTTCTTTTTAAATATCTTCTTGCACTTTTAAGCCATTTGTTAAACATATCGTATGCAATATTTATATCTTGTATATTCTCTTTAAATGTTAAAGTAATAAACGACTTCCAATATTCATCATTACATCTTGCTAAATCAAAAACATGATTTCTTGACCTAATTAAATTATCTTTTCTAATAAAATTATTCTTTTTATCATCTATGATATTTGATTTATTTTCTTTTTCTTCAATACTTGAATTAATAAATAAATCTTTCTTTAACTCTTTCAACTTCATATCAAGATTATAACTATCAATACTTTCATTATCAGAACCTAAGATATTAGAATATTCTTTATATGTAACTCTTATCTTTTTTTTACCTTTTATAATTTTAAATTTTCTATTATATACTTTATTTTTACCATGACATACATACTTCTTGTATACATTTTCATTATTAGTATTTATTGCCATAGTTAGAAACCTACAAAATTGTTCCATTTATGAGGTTTCTATCAAGTAATAGGAAACCTCTTTTATCTGATAATTTCCTATGATATAAGCTATAGTATTCTAGTATTGTCTTGCTGTGCGTTAAGCACGCATCAGCAAGAGGCATAATAATTTTATATAGCATAAAAAAACCTCCTATAAAATTGTTAGTACTTATAGAGGCTTGAATAGACATTAAAATTAAGATATAATTAAAATGCACTCAAGCCAATATAAGAGTGTAAATGTTAGTAACTCGTATCAATCTTGCCAGGAAAGGACGAGTTACTTTTATTTTATTTTTCATCATTTTGCTGCATAAACTTCAAAAATTGTTCTCTAGTATCAGGGTTGTTCATCATTTTCCATGCCATTTCATAATTATCAATACCTTCAACTATTAACTGAGCACACATTTTAGACTTACTTGTTGCTAATTTAGAAGCAAGATTTTCTAATCTTTCATCTACATCTTTAGGAATAGGTATAGTAATGCGTACTTTATCCTTTGAATATGCCATATTTTCACCTCCTTGTTAATATAGTATCATAAAGTGTCATATTAAGCAACAATAAATTATACTATATGATGAGAAGATTTTGAGAAGAAATATAACAACAATAGATAAAATCAAATATAAATAAATACATTATTAAACAAAAACACATATATAATTCATATAAAATAGATAATAAAATGGCTAGAAACGTGTCCTGCCGCCCCTGCCATTTATAAATACAGAGTGATATCTTTCACTCTTTTTTTATTCCCTATATATAAACTCAATAATACTCTTAAAGCCAAGTTTAAAAATGATTTATCAATTTTTTATAGTTAGAGATGAGTAAAAACATTAACGACTAAAAAATTAATCATAGACATACTGTGAATAATACTACAAATAAAATTAACAGTATCAAATGTATTTGTTTAATACATATATAAATAATGAGTAATTATTATTACAAAAAATACTTTGAACAACAAAATAAAAAGTAAATATCTAATATGCTTACAAGTTTTATTGAACAGGGATATAAATATGTTGATTATAATGCGCCAAAAGAAGGCTATCAAATTTCATATTCTCATATAAATAATAATAAAATATATGATTAAAACACAAATACAATAACTAATATTTATTTTTATAAAGGAATAGCCGTTGAAATAAGGATTATAGGATATGATGAAAATGATTATCAAAAGATAAAAGATATAGCCCTTTTAATGATCACTGATTCCATAGAGCTTAATTAAAAAAAACAAAAACTAAGAAATTATATTTGATAATAAAATTCAAGAGGAACAAGCTATTCAGGTTCCTTTATTTTTTTAGATATTTTTTGAATTTATAAGTTTATCATAAATAGATTCAGTTCTTTTCAACAAATCAATTTCATCTGTATTGTAAAATTACTTCATCTCTTCTAATTTCTTTTAAAATCTTTTGATACTTTATTATGACTTTCTTTAGAAATTAACTTTTGTAGTATTAATTTTCTTTCTAGTATTCATCTTAAAATACCATTTAATCTATTATTTTATGTTGATGATAATATTTTTAATTTTAAATTATTCCCCATAAATATTACATGACTTGTAAAATGATTGACACCTTTCATATTTTTTATAAAAAACAACTAAAAAGAAAAGTATATCTCATATACCTAATAAGTATATAAAGCTATTCTTTATAAGTATTTGATTTTTAAAACCTATCTGTTAAAATGATGACGAAAAAGAGAAAAGGAGGATAAATTGATGATTGCTTTAACAACTCTATTTCCAGTATTTTTTATGGTTATATTAGGCTTATTTGCAAGAATAAAAGGTTTTGTTACTGTTGAACAAAAAAATGGAGCTAATAATATTGTTTTTAATGTTCTCTTTCCTATATTGATATTTAATGTTCTTTTTACTTCAAAAATAGAAGCATCAGCGCTATACATTGTTTTATATGTCCTCATAGCATTTTGTTTAACTATGGTTATTGGTAAGTTCTTAGGAAAATTAACAGGTGAAAAATTTTCTCATATCTCTCACTATATGTTAACAACTTGTGAGGGTGGTAATGTAGCTTTACCATTATATACTTCTATTGTTGGTGTTGCTTATGCAAGTAATACTGTTATATTTGATTTAGCAGGAACTTTAGTTGCTTTTGTTATTGTTCCCATTTTAGTAGCAAAAAACAGTGCTGGAGAAATATCTAGTCGAGATTTAACGAAGAAAATTCTTTCTAATTCTTTTGTTATTGCTGTGATTATGGCACTTTGTCTTAATTTCTTAGGTGTTTATACAATATTATCAGAAAGTCATTTTATTGATATTTATACAAATACTATTTCTATGGCTACTGCCCCTATTGTTGGTATGATCTTATTTATTATTGGATATAATTTAAAAATTGATATGGATACTATTGCCGCTATTTTAAAATTACTTGTTTTAAGAATTGCTTTATATATTTTAATTATTATAGGTTTCTTTGTTTTCTTCCCACAACTAATGGCAGAAAAAACATATCTTATTGCAGTTCTTATTTATTTTATGTGTCCAACAGGATTTGCATTACCAATGCAAATATCTCCTTTATATAAAAAAGAAGAAGATAGTAGTTTTACTTCTGCTTTCATATCATTATATATGATTATTACTTTAATTGTTTATACTGTTATTGTTATATTTATTGCTTAGAGACTTCGGTCTCTTTTTAAGTAAAAAAAGGAAAACAATATCATTATTTTACTAAATATGTTATAATTATTTCATACTTAAAGAAAGTTGGATAAATTATGAACAATTATGAAAATTGGCAGGAATTGTATCCTCGCCCTATGTTAAAAAGACAAAGTTTTTTAAATTTAAATGGAGAATGGAAGCTGAATACGACACCTATCTTTATTCCATTTCCCCCACAATCATCACTTTCACAATATCATCAAGAAGTTCAAGAGCATTTAACATACATCAAAGAATTTCAATTACCAGAACATTTTTCATCACAAAATGATCATATTCTTTTACACTTTGGAGCTGTTGATCAAATTGCTGATGTTTATCTTAATAATCAATATCTTGGCAATCACACAGGTGGTTATCTTCCTTTCTCTTTTGATATAACAAATTTTTTACAAGATGATATGAATACTATTCGTGTTGAAGTAGTGGATACACTTTCACATACCTATCCTTATGGCAAACAAAGAAAGAAAAGAGGAGGAATGTGGTATACTCCTGTTTCAGGAATATGGCAAACCGTTTGGATTGAAGCTATTCCCCAACAAGCTATTCACAATATAAAAATAACACCATCTTTATCAAGTATTCATATAGATATTGATTCTGATGCATCACAATTTTATATTTCTATTCCTTTAGAAAATAAAATATTTCAACAAACATATACTTCAAAAGAAATAGATATTGATTTATCTCATGAAACTGAATCTTTACATTTATGGACGCCAGACAATCCCTACCTTTATACAATAATAATAAAAACTGATACTGATTGTATAGAAAGTTACTTTGCTTTAAGAACAATAGAAATTAAAAATAGGAAAATATATCTGAATCATAGTCCTATATTTTTACATGGAGTTTTAGATCAAGGTTATTTTAATGATGGTATTTTTTTACCTGAAAAACCTCAAGAATTTATTGCAGATATTTTAAAAATGAAAGAACTAGGATTTAATATTATAAGAAAGCATATTAAGATTGAACCTGAAATTTTTTATTATGCTTGTGATAAATATGGTATGCTTGTTATGCAAGATATGGTCAATAATGGTAATTATAATTGGTTCTTAGATACAGCTTTACCTAATAAAGGTATTTTATATCGTCCTGATAAATTTCCTGGACAAAAAGAAAGAAAGCAAATTTTTGAAAAACATATGTTAGAAACTTTAAATCATCTTTATAATCACCCTTGTATTATCTCCTATACAATCTTTAATGAAGGATGGGGACAATTTGATGCAGATAAAATGTATAAAATATGTAAAGCATATGATTCAACAAGATTTTATGATGCAACTTCTGGATGGTTCCACCAAAAAGAAAGTGATGTTGATAGTTTACATATTTATTTTCGTACAAAAGAACTTTCAACAAAAATGAATAAACCTTTATTTTTAAGTGAATGTGGTGGTTATACAAGACCTATACAAAATCATCTTTTTAAAGAAGATGCCCATTATGGTTATGGACAAACTGATAGTGAAGAAGCCTTAACTGATTGTATTATTAAACTTTATGAAGATATGGTATTAACCTCTATTCCAAATGGTTTATGTGGGTGTATTTATACACAACTTTCAGATGTTGAAGATGAAATTAATGGTCTATATACATATGATCGTCAAATTTGTAAAGTGAATAAAAAAAGAATGATGAATATTTCTCAAAAAATCTTTGAATGCTTTCAAAAGAATTTATAAGAAAAAAACATCCTATGAAATGATATGAACCTTGTTTCTTTAATAAATGAGAAACGAGGTTTTTATATAAGGAAATTAAGTTATAATAAAATGAATTATTTTCACCATTTTTCCTCTTTAACATATATTAATAAAGAAAGGAAGATAGTATGGATACTCAAATCAGTCATGTAACTCAACAATATCTTAATGAATTCTATCAAATATTAGATACAATGATACAAAGAATGACTAATGTTGATATTAATAATAGTATATCTCATAATTTTATTTTACAGATGATTCCTCACCATGAAGCAGCTATTGAAATGTCAAATAATGTATTACAATATACTACAAATATAGAACTTCAAAATATAGCACTTAATATTATTTCTAGTCAAACCCAAAGTATTGAAGCTATGTTAAGAGCATTTGATAGATGTTCAACTGTAATGAATCAGAATACTGATGTGATTAATTATCAAAGAGCATATAATTCAATTATTGAAGCTATGTTTAGTGATATGGCAAACGCTCCTATCAGCAATAACATCAATATTAATTTTATTAATGAAATGATTCCACATCATATTGGTGCTGTAAGTATGGCTAGAAATGCTTTACGTTTTGATTTATGCACTGAACTTATTCCAATTATTAATGAAATTATTCGTTCACAATCTTTAAGTGTTCAAGCAATGAGAACACTTCTTGCAAGATTAGAAAGCCAAGCCTAAAAAATCCTTTAAGGATTTTTTTATTTCCTCATCATAATTCTTTGATAGTAAAAATGAAATGTTACAAAGATGTATATTTTCTTTGTGATTAAAATCGTATATGTTGACTTTTACTTTAAAAGTTAATAGAATATTAATATTAGTTAAAGAAGGGGAATATACTATGGATAAGGAGATTCAAAAAAATCAACAAAGAAAAATACGTCTTAAACCAAAATATAAAGTAACTTTAGTGATTATAGCGATAAGTATTTTTATTATTTACTTTATTGGTTTTATGTATTTTAATGATAAATTTTTAAGTCATACCACAATTAATAATATTGATGTTTCTAAATTAACAATTAAACAAACACATCAAAAACTTAATGAAAAAATACAAAATCATTCTCTTGATCTTATGTTTATTGATAAAACCAAAGAAACACTTTCTATAACAGATTGTGGTATTCAATATAATGAAAAAAGCCCTATTAACACTCTATATAAACAACAAAATCATTGGTTATGGTTTATGAGTTTCTTTAAAACAGAAAACTTAGAACTAGATCAAATATTAACTATACAAGAACAAAAACTGATGAATTCTATTGAATCTTTGAACCACTTAAACAAAGAAAAACAAATAGCTCCAGTTAATGCTAAAATTACATACAAGGATAAAAAATTCACTATTATAAAAGAAGAAGTAGGTTCAACAATTGATAAAAACAAACTAAAAGAAATTATTATATCTGCTTTTTCTCATGGAAAATCTCAAGTCAATGTTTTAAATGAAAATGGTTATATTTTACCAAAAATAACTTCAAAAGATAAAAAACTTAATCATTTATTAGAAGCTTCTCAAAAATATGCAAATGCTTCCATCACTTATCAAACAACTTCAGGAAATGTTGTTTTAGATGGAAATACAATTATGAGTTGGCTATCTATTGATGAAAGTGGTAATTACTATCGCGATGATAAAACATTTAAAGAAAATGCAACGAAGTTTGTTAAGGAGCTTGCTAAAAAAATAAATAATATAGGAACTAAAAAAACATTTACTGTTGCTAATGGTCGTCGTGTAACAGTTAATGGTGGAAATTATGGTTTAAAACTTAAGCAATCTCAAGAAGTTGAAGAATTGTTAAAAGATATTAAAGCCTCTAAACATGGAATAAGAAAACCTGTTACAAGTGGAGTTCAAGCTTCTTATACAAATAATGGTTTAGGTCATACTTATGCTGAAGTTGATTTAACTAAGCAACATATTTATTATGTTAAAAATGGGAAAGTGATTTTAGAATCAGATTGTGTTACTGGTAAACATACTGACCCTGAAAGAAGAACTCCTGCTGGAACTTATTATCTTTATTTTAAACAACGTAATCGTGTTCTAAGAGGAACAAGATTACCTAATGGACAATGGCCTTATGAAACTCCTGTTTCTTATTGGATGGCATTTAATGTTGGTATAGGCTTTCACGATGCTTCTTGGCGCCATGGAAAATTTGGAGGAAATATTTATATTAATGATGGTTCTCATGGTTGTATTAATTTACCTCCATATATTGCTAAACAATTATATGAAAATATAACAACAAAAACACCTGTTGTTGTTCATTATTAAAAGAGTTTGTCAATTTGACAAACTCTCTTTTTTAAAATTTAAAGTGCACCATTTAATGTATATTCACATTCTATATCATAAGCAGATTTAAAGTCAAATATCTTTCTATTCATTGAGTTGATTTTAAAACTTATATCGTCTAAATATTGTTGTGCTATTTGATACATTGATTTCCCTTTTGGTATAAATCTTCTGACTAATGCATTCGCTCTTTCATTACTTCCTCTTTGATATGAACAGTATGGATCACATTTATATAACTTTACTCCTAATCTTTTCGCTGTTATTCCCAATGCTTGAAATTCTAATCCATTATCTGTCGTGATTAATTTGACTTCTATCTGATTCTCTATAATATATTTTCTTATCAGTTTGTCTATATAGTATTCATTCTTTGCTTCTGCCTTTATTAGCCATATAACTCTTGTACATCTATCTACTATGGATATGATAGAAGCATACTCATTTCTTCTTCCTATAATTGAGTCTATTTCTAAATGACCTGGCTCATCCCTTTTTTCTATATATTTTGGTCTTAATCTGATTGGTAATACCG
>CAJUOS010000024.1 GCA_910588075.1 uncultured Erysipelotrichaceae bacterium
ACCTATTTGGTATCCCTTTTTTTTGTCTTTCTCTTTCTTTATTTCTTTTTTTGTATAAAAAAAGATATAAATCAGATTTTATTTTAAACTGAAGTATATCTTTTTCTTTATATAAATTATTTTGCTATTTTTTCAACTAATTCTACAACTTCTTCCATTGTAGAACAATTAATAGCTTTATTTGCTAATTCAACCATTTCAGCTTTTGAAAGACTTCTAATCAATTTTCTTTGAGCGAGTATAGAAGTAGCTGACATAGAGAATTCATCAAGACCTAATCCTAATAATAGAGGACCAGCTAATGGCTCACCAGCCATTTCTCCACACATACCTACCCATTTTCCTTCATTATGTGCTGAATCAATAACAAATTTAATTAATCTTAAGATAGAAGGATTAAATGGTTGATATAAATATGATACACCTGATGACATTCTATCAGCAGCAAATGTATATTGAATTAAATCATTTGTTCCAATTGAAAAGAAATCAACTTCCTTAGCGAATTGGTCAGCAAGTACAGCAGCAGCAGGAATTTCAATCATAATACCAACTTGAAGTGTATCAGATACTTTGATACCCTCAGCAATTAATTTTTCTTTTTCTTCTAATAAAATACCTTTTGCTTTTCTAAATTCACCTAATGTAGCAATCATTGGGAACATAATTCTTAAATCACCATAGACAGATGCTCTTAACAATGCTCTTAATTGAGTTCTAAAAATATCTTCTCTTTGGAAACACAAACGAATAGCACGAACACCTAAGAATGGATTCATTTCTTTTGGTAAATCAATAGCTTCAATTTCTTTATCTCCACCAATATCTAAAGTTCTTACTACAACAGGTTTACCTTCCATAGCTTCTAGAACTTCTTTATAAACTTCATATTGTTTTTCTTCTGTTGGTAAATCAGCTGATTCCATATATAAAAATTCAGTTCTAAATAATCCAACACCTTCTCCACCATTTTCTTTTACACCTGGAAGATCGTTAGCACCACCAATATTAGCAACTAATTCAACATGATGACCATCAGTAGATACAGTTTTTTCATTTACTAATTTTTTAAGTTCTTCTCTATATGCAATATATTCATCACGTTTTGTTTCATATTCTTTAACAGTATCTTCATCAGGGTTAATAATTACAGTTCCTTCAATACCATCTAAAGCAATCATATCTCCATCTTTAACTTCATCAGTTATTGTTTTACAAGCTACAACAGCAGGAATTTCTAAACTTCTTGCCATTATAGCAGAATGTGAAGTTCTACCTCCAATATTAGTAGCAAAACCTCTAACTAAATTTTTGTTTAATTGTGCAGTATCAGATGGTGTTAAATCATCAGCAATAATCACAACTTCTTCATCAATCAAAGCAGGATTAGGTAATGGTTTCCCTAATAATGCAGCTAATAGACGACGAGAAACGTCTTTAATATCAGCTGCTCTCTCTCTAAAATACTCATCTCCCATAGATTCGAACATTGAAATAAACATAGTAGCCACTTCATCTAAAGCAGCAGCAGCGTTTAATTTTTCGTTTCTAATTTTATCTTCTACTTGAGTTTTTAATTCTGGATCTGATAATACTAATGCATGAGCATCAAAAACAGCTGCTTCCTCAGCAGATAAGTTTTTTGAAGCGGCTTCTTTAATAGCTTCAAGTTCCTTTGCAGTCTGATCCATAGCATCTTCGTATGCTTTGATTTCTTTTTCAACATCTTCAACTGTTGTTTTTTCTACAGTTAAATCTGGCATAACTAATTTGTATGCTTTTGCGATAGCAATACCATTAGATGCCGCAATACCTTTTATCATTGTCATTTTGACCTACCTCCATGCTTTATATTTTACCTTATTTTATTTATAAAATAAAGGCTTATGTTGATATATTCTTGAAAAAATCAATTTTCATATTTTGAAAATTTGCCTTTTAAATTTCTGAAGAATAGTATATAATAAATTTAGATACAGGAGGGATAAGAAATGGAAGTAATTATTTGTAAGAATAAAGATGAAGCAAGTACAAAAGCATGTGAAATTATGGTGGGAATTGTGAAGGAAAATCCAAAAGCTGTTTTGGGACTAGCAACAGGATCAACACCAGTTCAATTATATGCTAAAATGATTGAAGATCATAAAGAAAATGGAACATCTTATAAAGATATCCAAACATATAATCTTGACGAATATTTTGGATTAGATCAATCACATCCACAAAGTTATCATTATTTTATGTGTCATCATTTATTTAATGGATTAGATATTAATATGGATAATGTTCATGTACCAAAAGGAAAAGGAAATGTTGAAGAAGAAGCTCAAAAATATAATGAAATGTTAGCTCAAAATCCTTTGGATATTCAATTATTAGGTATTGGATCAAATGGACATATTGGTTTTAATGAACCAGGGACTGCCTTTGATTCAGTAACACATGTTGTAGACTTAAAACAATCTACAATTGAAGATAATGCAAGACTTTTCTTTGATGGGAAAATTGATGATGTTCCAAGACAAGCAGTAAGTATGGGAATTGCTAATATTATGCAAGCAAAGAAAGTTTTGTTATTAGCATTTGGAGAAGGGAAAGCAGAAGCTGTTAAAGGTATGGTTGAAGGACCAAAAACAGTTGATTTACCTGCAAGTGCTTTACAAGATCATCCTGATTGTGTATTAATTATTGATGAAGATGCAGCAAAATTACTTAGTAAATAATGAATAGAATATAGAATCATAAAAAAACATATCTACTATTAAAAACAGATATGTTTTTTAATAAATTAATATATAGTAAAAAAGATTTAGATAAGTTAAAAAAGTGGTATAACATGAAAAATTATATCACTTTTTAAAATGAAAACGACTAATATAAATTTTTTTCTTTAAAAAAGATATTCTACCATGAGTTCTACTACTTTTTCTAAGAATATCTGATCTTTTTGAGAAAAACGATTATATGATGGAGAATCCACATCTAAAACACCTATAAGTTGTTGTTCTTTTATGATTGGAATAACAATTTCACTGCGACTATGACTATCACATGCAATATGTCCTTGGAATTGATGGACATCATCTACACAAATTGTTGTTCTTTGGTATGCAGCAGTTCCACAAACACCTTTTCCTATAGGAATACGAACACAAGCAACTCTTCCTTGAAATGGACCTAATATAAGTTCATTATCTTCTAACAAATAAAAGCCAACCCAATTAATATTTGAAAGTATTTCATTTAGATAAGCAGAAATATTTGCTAAATTAGCAATAATGTTTTTTTCATCTTTGATAAGAGCATAAATCTCTTCTAAAAATAATTGTTTATTCATTGCGTTCACCTCTTTTTTAGTATAACATAAATGAAGAGGTGATGTGAAATGAGTAATCAAAAATTTATAAATGAGGCTATGAATGAGAATCACCCACAATATATTATGGCCATTCATAGAGAAGGAGACTTATATCAAAGAAGAAATGATTTAAGAAGTCCTTTTGGAAGAGATTATACACGTATTATTTTTTCAGAAGCATATAGACGTTTAAAACATAAGACACAAGTTTTTTTTGCTGTTGAAAATGATCACATTTGTACACGAAGTGAACATGTTAATCTTGTTGAATCAATATCATATACAATTGCTTTAGAATTGGGATTAAATACAGAATTAACAAAAGCTATTGCTGTTGGACATGATTTAGGGCATGCACCATTTGGACATGGTGGAGAAAAAATTATAACAAAAATAGCAGAGAAATATGGATTATCAACATTTTGGCATGAGAAAAATAGTTTACATTTTGTAGATAATATTGAATTATTAGAAAATAATAATCATGATTTGCATAATCTTAATTTGACATATGCAGTAAGAGATGGAATTATTTCACATTGTGGTGAAATTAATCAAAAGTATATTCAAAGAAGAAAAGATGTAATTGATTTATCTTGTTATCAGTATGCAGGAGAATATAATCCTTTTACATATGAAGGATGTGTTGTTAAAATGGCTGATAAAATTGCATATTTAGCAAGAGATATTGAAGATGCTTTAACTCTTCATATTTTATCTTTAGAAGAAGTTAATCAATTAAAAGAACAAATGAATCAACTTTCTTCTTATCAATTTCATTCTATCAACAATGGTTCTATTGTTAATTATTTTATATATGATGTTATTGAGAATTCTTCAATAGAAAAAGGAATAGGTCTTTCAGATGAAGCTTTATCTATAATGCAAACTATTATGAATTTTAATTATAAACACATATATCAAATAAAAAGAGTGGAAGTTCATAATAATTATGTTTCACTTATTTTAAATGCGATTTTTGATTTTTTACATGATTATGGAGAAAAAGAGGATATGATTGCTAAATTACAAGAAGATCAACAATGTTATCCTAAACTTATTGGAACATATTTACAATGGTTAGAAAAATATGCAAAATTAGAAAATATTCCAAGAGATAAGAAATACAAAAATAAAATAATTTATGATTTTGTGAATGATTCATTAGCTTTAGAAAAAAGTATATTAGATTATTTAGCAGGAATGAGTGATATTTTTATCATTCAAGTATTTAATGAATTGATTTCCTTTTAAAATTGGAAATTAATTTTTTATTATATTATTAGAAAATAGTGCTAGGAGTCTTTTATGAATTATGTTAGAATAATGCAATAATAGGAGTGATAATATTATGCCAATAAAAATACCAGATAATTTACCTGCAGCAAGAATATTAAAAGATGAAAATATATTTATAATGGATGAAACACGAGCAACAACACAAAGAATTCGTCCATTGAAATTATTAATATTAAATATTATGCCAACAAAAATTGTAACTGAAACGCAATTATTGAGATTATTATCTAATACACCATTACAAATGGAAGTGGATTGGATACATATGGCTACACATGAATCTAAAAATGTTTCTAAAGAACATCTTTTAGCATTTTATAAAACTTTTGAAGATATTAAAGATAATAAATATGATGGTTTAATTATAACAGGAGCACCAGTAGAAAAATTAGATTTTGAAGATGTTGATTATTGGAATGAATTTACACAATTATTAGAATGGTCTAAAACACATGTTTTTAGTAGCTTCTTTATTTGTTGGGCTGCTCAAGCTTCGTTATATTATTTTTATGGAGTATCAAAATATTTATTAAATCATAAATTAACAGGAGTATATTTACATCATACTAATGTTCATAAAATGACAAGAAAAATATTGAGAGGTTTTGATTATCAATTTTATGCCCCACATTCTCGTTATACAACTGTATCTAAAAAAGATATAGAAGAAATAGATGAATTAGATATTCTTGCAGAATCAAAGGAGGCAGGAGTTTATATTGTTGCAACAAAAGATGGATCTCGCTTCTTTATAACAGGACATCCAGAATATGATCCTGATACATTGGATAAAGAATATCGTAGAGATTTAGCTAATCCAGATATTGAGAGTGAGATGCCTAAAAATTATTATTTAAATGATGATATCAATGATGAAATTCAAGTAAAATGGAAATCACATGCATATCTTATATTTTCGAATTGGTTGAATTATTACGTTTATCAAGAAACACCTTATGATCTTGAAGATTTAAAAGAGAGATAAAATATCTCTTTTCTTTTTATATATGTTTCTGATTTTCCAAAATATAACATTGATTATAGAGAAAAAACATTGTATAATTGTGATACAATCAAAAATTATGGGGAGGATTATAATGAAAACAAGTCAATTTAATCAAAAAAAGATTTTTTTACTTATAACAGGAATAATTTTCTCATTAGTATTAGCAATTTATAATCAAGATGCTTTTGCCGAAGATGATGGAAGTGTAGCAAGTGAGAATTTATCTGAAAATGCTATTTTTACAAAAATTGATGAAAATGGTAATATTGTAGAAATGTCTGAAAGTGAAATAAATGAATCAGGAATAATTGATGAAACAGAACAATTGTCAGCTTCTCAATCAAAGAAAAAAACAAACCAATCTATTTCAACATATTCATCAAGAAGTGTCATGCCTAAAGATGATATACTTTATCAAAGAGGGGTTGTTAATTTTAGAACAAAATCAAGTAGTCAAAATACTTTATATATTGAAGAAGCCACTGGAAGAGAAGGGTATACAAATGGTTGCTATGCAGCTGATGGTGCTTATTTAGGACATAATGCTTCTAGAACAAAAGTTAAGTTTATGCTTTCTGGTGTTATTGGTTGGGTTAATGCTAGTGAAGTTCAGGTCTTAGATTTTAGTAATAGTGCCGTTCAAACATTAAGTAAATATTATGTAAGTAATGGACGATTAATTCATGGGATTGTTACAAATTTAAAAAATAAATATTATTCTAATAAAATTGATGTTGGACCAAAACCCTCTTATTTAAAAGAAGGTGAAACATATTATAGTTATGATGGACATTATTTCTATTCTTATAATAATACAAAGGGATATACAACAATGTTACAAGATTATCGTAATGATACAAGAAAAAATTCTGTCAATCCTCAAACACCTTATTATAACTATTATCAATTTTTATCACATCGAAGTAAAAGTATTTATACTGCTAAAGAAATAGATCGAGCAATTAATAAAAAAACAGTTTCTTCATCAAAAATGAGAAACTTAGGTCATGCTTATGTTAATAATCAAAATAAGTATGGAATTAATGCATTATTGGTATTAGGTGTATCAGCCAATGAAAGTGAGTGGGGCACAAGTTCAATTGCAAAAAAAAATAATAATTTATTTGGACATGCTGCATATGATAGTGATCCTTCAGGAAGTGCTAATAAATATTCAACACCTGCTTTTAGTGTCTACTATCATGCAAGTACCTTTTTATCTAAACAGTATTGTTATCCAAAGAATTGGAAATATAATGGTAGTTATTTAGGAGATAAAGCAAGTGGTATCAATGTTCAATATGCTTCTGATCCATATTGGGGAGAAAAAGCAGCTACCTTTGCATGGGCTATTGATAAGGAATTAGGAAATAAGGATGCTTTTAGATATACAATTGGTGTTAAAAATCCTTATAATTATAAAGCAAGTAAAGCAAGTATAAAAAAGGATAAAAAAGATTCATCGACAACATTATATCAAACTATGAACACAGCAAAAGAACCTTTTACAAATTATGCTTTTATTAATATAAATAATGAGAAAAAGAATAATTATTATAAAATACAAAGTGATAGTATTTTAAATTCATCAAGATCAACTATTACTGATAAAGGAGAGTATTCTTTTTCTAGGGATTATGCTTATATAGATGATGAGAATGTTGTTATTGTATCAAAAGGAAAAACTAATCCAATAGAAGAAAAACCTGAAGTAAAGTATTTAAAAGGGGATATTGATGGCGATGGTGCTGTTGAAGCCAATGATTATATGCTTATTAAATTACATGTATTAGGAAGAAAAAAATTAAGTGGAGATGCATTAAAGAGAGCAGACGTAGATGGTGATGGATCAATTGAAGCTAATGATTATATGCTTGTTAAACTTCATGTATTAGGAAGAAAAAAATTATTTTAAAAGGAGAATCACGTTTTGAAAATAAAGACAATTTGTACTCATATATTGTTGAGTTTCTTTATGATTTTGGGAATGATGTTAACGATAAAAACAGATGTATTTGCAGCATCATATAGTGTTTCAGTAAGTACAAAAAGTACCAAAGAAGGTGGCGAAATTACTGTAAGTATTACTGGTAATGGGTGTGAAGGATCATTTAAAGTATCAGCAAATAATGGTGCTAAGGTAACGGGGAATACTGTAATATGGACTGGAGAATCTACAAAAGTTAAAGCTGGTTCTAGCAATTTTTCTATTACAGTTACACCAAAAAGTATTACTGACACTACTGATGCAAGTAAAATTACTAATTTACGTTCTAAAACAATATCAATTACTGTAAAGAAGCCTGTTCAAAAACCAGAGACTAATGAAACGAATAAACCAAACAATAATGATGGAAATCAAACAAATAAACCAAAACCAAATGAAACAACAGATAAACCAAAACTTTCTTCAGAAAATAGTTTATCAACATTGACTATTTCTCAAGGAACTTTATCTCCTTCTTTCCAATCAACAAAAACTCAGTATGATGTTGATTTATCTGGAAATATTAATCAAGTTTCTATCAATGCAGTAGCTAAAGATAAAAAAGCGAAAGTATCAGGAACTGGAAAGAAGTCTGTTTCTGCAGGAGATAATACTTTTAAAATTGTGTGTACCGCAGAAGATGGTAGTAAAAAAACTTATACTATTGTTTTTCATGTAGATGAAACACCTTTAGTTTATACAACATTTAATGGAATACAATTAGGAGTTGTACGCAATTTAGATAGTGCTAAAATACCTTCAGGATTTAAGAAAAACACTGTGAAATTGGATGGACAGGATATAGAGGGACTAACTAATAGTCAACTTCAAATATCTCTTGGATATTTAGTTGATGAAAAAGGTAATGAAGATTTTTATATAATTGAAAATGAGAAAGTTACTTCTGTTTTCCAAAAAATAACAATTAATAAAAAGTCATATATTGTTCTTTCTGTTCCAAAAGAAAGTGAAGTAAGAACAGGGATGACCTTTTCAACTCTTGAAATTGGTAAAAATAAAATTTTTGGTTGGATATATGATGATTCACAAATGAAAGACTATCAATTACTTTATCTTATGAATGCTGAAACAGGAGAGAAAAATTATTATCAATATGAATTAACAGAAGGTACTCTTCAAAAATATATTGATTTTCAAACAGAAATGACTCCTGTAGAAAAACAGGAAAATGATAAAGAAGAATCATCATCTCATACTTTAGAATATATTTTATTTGGAAGTACAATAGTATTTGGTTTATTAAGTGTTGGCTTACTTGTTTATATTCAAAATTTTAAGAAGAAATCTATTGCTGTTATTAAAAATTATTATGAAAAAAAGAATCAATAATAATGATTAAGGCTTTTAATAATATGTATTTTATAAGAAAGTATGTAAAAATGAAGTGAGGAAAATAAAAAATGACCTCACTTTTTTTATAGAGACATTCAATTTAGCAATTATTCATATCATATATTTAAGTATATATGTTTTTTGTGATTTTTATGTGAATATTGTATGAAGGTAGAAATAGATGTATGAGATATGATATAATGTTTTCTATAAAAAGGGAGGAGATATTTATGCGTAAGATTTTAATTTTTGTCTATGCATTATTAATAGCTATTGCTTCTACATTCGTACAGTTTCAAGATGTTCATGCTATGGATGAAGCTGATGATAGTAGTTTTGTGATTTTAGATGAAAATGGAAATCCCAAAAAAATTTACATTTCAGAAGAAAATATCAAAGAAGATATTGATACATATAGTGTTATTTCAAAAGATGGAAATCAACAAAAAGAAGTAAAGAAATTTGATAACTACGAAAGTGCACTAAAGCAATATAGAAGTAGTACAAAGAGTAATAGTTCAGTAACATTAATGGCTGATTCACAAGTAAGAGCAACTTCATTGTCTACAACAAATTCTATTGTAAGATTTAAAACAGTTGCTGAACTAGATGGAAAAACAATTGATTATAAAGAAATGGATACAGGTAGAACAGGATATTTTAGCACTAATATGTCAAATGATGCAGCTTATATTTCTACTGAAGCTAATGGAGATGTTATTTGTAAATTGGCTGGTGTTGTGATGAAAGTACCTGCAAAATGTGTTAAAGAAATTGTTCCTTATACAAAAGGAAATGTTTCTTATTATTATGTCAAAGATGGTCATTTTACACACTACTATTCATATATTAGTGGAGGAAAAATAATCATGGCATCAACAAGAGTTGGATATAAGCCTTCATATTTAACAAGTGGAAAGAAATATTATAGTTATGATGGACATTATTTTTATGATACATTTGAAAAAATGATTATAGATTATAAAAATTATCAAACAGAATCGTATGAGCATGCTGTTAATAAAAATAATCCATACTATAATTATTATCAATATTTACCTTTAAGATCTAAAACAACATTTACAGCAAGTCAATTTAATAAAAGAATTGCTTCAAAATCAAATTCATCATCTAAGATGTATAATAAAGGGCAAGTCTTTATTGATAATCAAAATAAATATGGTATTAATGCTAGTCTTATGTTTGGTATTGCATATAATGAAAGTCAGTATGGTGAAAGTAGTATAGCTCAAAGTAAAAATAATTTATTTGGGTTAAACGCAGTAGACAAAAGCCCTTCACAGAGTGCAGATTATTTTAAAAATGTAGATCAATGTATTAAAGAATTTGCTGATCATTGGATGTCAAAAGGATATTTAAATGGAAGTGATTGGAGATATCGTGGTCCTCATTTAGGAGATAAAAGAAGTGGTATTAATGTTAAATATGCATCTGATCCATATTGGGGAGAAAAAGGGGCTTCACAAAGTTATTACTTAGAAGGTGTTGATAATGATTATTTGACTTATAACATAGGAATTTCTAATCAAACAATTCAAAGTTTTTATAAAGAATGTAATACAAACAAACGAATTTATACATCTGAAGTGGATGGTTCAGGAAATGCTAGATTTCTTTATGATTATCCTGTTAATATATTAAGTTATGTTGTAGAAGGGACAACAGAATGGTGTAGAGTTCAATCTGATATGCCATTAAAGGATGACAGAAGTGCAAGAAATTTAGACAATATTTATAAGTTTTCTAGAGATTATGTTTATGCTAAGTCTAGTGAAATTGATTTAGTGCATGCGCGTCATGGGATTTTATCTAAAGATTATGTAGGAACATATGATGGTAAAGCTCATTCTATTACAATTTCTAATATGATTCCTGATTCTAAAGTTGAATATAGTCTTGATAATAAAACTTGGTCTACGAAAAAAATAACAAGAACTGGAGTAGGAACAACAACTGTTTATTATCGTGTTACTAAGGAAAATGTTGATACAATCACTGGAAAGAATAAGATTACGATTAATAAAGCAACATATAAACCAACTGTAAAAGATTATAATGCTGGTTATGATAGTCGATCTCATTCTATTTCATTAAGTGGTGTAAAAAGTGGCTCAAAGATTACTTATCGAACAAGTCCAACAGGAAAATGGACTACAACAAAACCAACAAGAACAAAATTAGGAACAACAACTGTTTATTATCAAATTACTCATCCTAATTACAATACAGTAACAGGAAGTCGAAAAATTACTATTAGTAAAAGAAAGGTTTCAACATTAACATATTCAAAAATAAGTAATAAAGCCTATACAGGAAAACAAATCAAACCAAGCATAACAGTAAAATATAATGGAAAGACATTAAAGAATGGAACAGATTATACAATTAGTTATGGAAAGAATAAAGCAGTAGGAAATGGAAGCATTAAGATTACAGGAAAAGGGAATTATACAGGAAGTCTTACAAAAAGTTTTAAAATAACAAAGCGAAATGTTTCAACATTGACATATTCAAAGATCAGTAATAAATCCTACACAGGAAAACAAATCAAACCAAGCATAACAGTGAAATATAGTGGAAAGACATTGAAAAAAGGAACAGACTATACAGTAAGCTATGGAAAGAATAAGTCAACAGGAAAAGGAACTGTCAAGATTACAGGAAAAGGGAACTATACAGGAAGTATCACAAAGACATTCTATATCGTACCAAAGAAAGTAACAATCAGTAGTGCAAAGAGTAGTGCAAAGAAGAAACTCACAGTTAAATATAAAAAAGTCACAGGAGCAAGTGGATATCAGATAGCGTATCAAAAGAGTGGGAGTAAGAAGTGGACATACACAACAGTGTCAAGCAAGAGTGCATCAAAGACACTAACAAAACTCACAAGCAAAAAGAACTATAAAGTGAAAGTAAGAGCCTATAAGACAGTAAGTGGAAAGAAATACTATGGAACATATAGTGCTACAAAGACTGTGAAAGTGAAATAAAGTAATGAAAAAAGCGAGAAATAAAATCTCGCTTTTTTAATCTTCTATATTCATATTCTCATATTCTTGAAGTGTTAATATAATATCATTATATATTTTTTTATCTAAATATTTTAATAAATCGTTTGAATGAACAAATTTGTATTCAGTATGTTCGTGAGAAATTTTTACATGATTATTTGTAGGTACACATAAAAAGCCAATACCAACAGTTTGATATTGTGGACGTATAGCTGTAAATGTATAGACAGGTTTAATTATTTTTATATCTAGATTGGTTTCTTCTTTTAATTCTCTGATTAAAGCATCATGTGGAGTCTCACCATATTCTAATCCGCCACCAGGTAACTCCCAAAATCCTAAACCATCTTGTGATGGTTTTACTCTTTTTAATATAAGTATTTGATGATGATATATGACAATCCCTTTAACTGTTATATGAAATCTGACATTATCCATAATATTGTTCTCCCCTTTTTATATAATCATAGCACTTTCTTATAAAAAAGTATCGTTTTATTAAAATAAATGTTATAATATTTTTTGAGGTGATTTTATGATTGATTTTTTAAATGAAGTAAATAAAAGAAAAGAAGATATGATTAGAGATATAAAGATGTTATGTCAAATACCTTCTGTATTTGATGAAGCAACTGCTCAGGAGAATCAGCCATTTGGGAAAGCATGTCGTGATGCATTAGATGCAATGTTAGAAATAGGAAAAAGAGATGGATTTGAATGTCTTGATGTTGATGGATATGCAGGACATATTGATATTGGAGAGGGAGAAGATATATTTGGAATTCTTGGACATCTAGATGTTGTTCCTTGTAATTTATCAGGTTGGAATACAAATCCATATGAAGTTGTAATTGAAGATGGAAAAATGTATGGTAGAGGAGTAGCAGATGATAAAGGTCCACTCATTGCTGGATATTATGCTGCGAAAATTATTCATGAATTAAATTTACCTGTTAAAATGAAAACACGTATTATATTTGGGTGTAATGAAGAGAGTGGTTCATCATGTGTTAAATATTACTTTCAACATCAACCATTTCCTAAAATGGGATTTACACCAGATGCAGGATTTCCAGTTGTTTATGGAGAAAAAGCTGGAGCACATTATAGAATAACAGGAAATATAGATAAAGAGAATATTATTGGAATTTATTCTGGAACAAAAGTTAATGTTGTTCCAGAGGTATGTGAAGCGTATGTTGTAGGAAATTATAAACAAAATAGAGAATCTTTTATGGCATTTCTTAATGAGAATGGTTTAGAAGGAAGTGTAGAAGAGGAAGGTAATCATACAAAACTTATTTTAATGGGTAAGTCTGCACATGCTTCAACACCAGAATTAGGAATCAATGCAGCAACATATATGTGTCATTATTTATCTACAATTTCACAAAATAAATTGGTTCATTTTGTGAATGATTGTTTCTATAATGATCATAATGGAAAAAACTTAGGTGTAGGATATCAAGGAGCAATGGGATTATTAACAACTAATTTAGGTATTTTGAATTATAAAGATGGATATGTTGATATAACTGTTGATATGCGTGTTCCTCATGAAATTACTGAACAACAATTGACTCAACCTATTGATGAATGTTTAGAAAAATATGGGTTAAAACAAACTCATCATTTAGGTCAAGCACTATATATGGATCCAGAAAGTCCATTAGTTAAAACATTGCATAGTGCTTATGTTTCTTTTACAGGAGACTATGAAAATCAACCACAAACTATTGGTGGTGGAACTTATGCAAAATCAATGCCAAACTGTGTGGCATTTGGTAGTGAGTTTCCTTATGCTGATAATAAAATTCATCAAAATAATGAAGAATTTTCTATTGATGATCTTGTAAAAGCAACAGCTATTTATGCAAAAGCATTATATGAATTAATTAAAGAATAGGACATTGTCCTATTTTTTGATTGATTAGAGTAAAATAAATATGCTATAATATTCAATGGACATGCAGTCGTGGTGGAATGGTAGACACGCTACTTTGAGGGGGTAGTCAACATGCGTTGGTGTGAGTTCAAATCTCATCGACTGCACCATTTTTTTATTTTGCAGCTGTGGTGGAACTGGTAGACACGCTATCTTCAGGCGGTAGTGGTTAATACCATGTGAGTTCGAGTCTCATCAGCTGCACCAGATAGTTTCACATGTTGTAACATGTGTTTTTTGTTACGGAGGAAAATTATGAACACTGAAATTATTCAAAACATTGCTGAGCAATTATCAATAGGAGAACAACAAATCCATAATGTTTTATCTTTGTTAGAAGAAGGGGCAACTGTTCCATTCATTGCACGTTATCGTAAAGAGAAAACAGGTGGTTTAAATGAAGACCAGATTAGAGAAATTTCTAAAGTTTATGAATATCAAATAAATCTTCAACAAAGGAAAGAAGATGTTATTCGTCTTATAGAAGAAAAAGGATTGTTAACAGAAGAACTAAAAAAACAAATTTTAATGGCTGAAAAATTAAGTGAGGTAGAAGATTACTATCGCCCATTTAAAGAAAAGAAAAAAACCAAAGCATCTATGGCCAAAGCTAAAGGATTAGAGCCTTTAGCTTTAGAAATTTTAAAATTATATCGAGAATTTGATTTATTAAAAGAGGCACAAAAATATATAAATGATCAAGTTTTAACTGTGGAAGAAGCTATTCAGGGAGCAAAGGATATCATTGCAGAACAAATAAGTGATGAACCAAGATATAGAAAATATACAAAAGATATGATTTATAAAACAGGAATCATACAAGCAAAAGTGAAAAAGAAAAATCCTGATGAAACAGGAGTTTATGAAATGTATTATGATTATCAAGAAAAAGTTCAATTTATAGCATCACATAGGGTTTTAGCACTTAATAGAGCTGAAAAAGAGAAAGTGTTAACTGTATCTATTATTATTGATGAAGAAAGATTTGAAACATATATTTTTAATGGTGTGATGAGAAGAAGAGAATCAAATATGAGTGATATTATTCATGAATGTGTGAATGATGCTTTTAAACGTTTGATTTTCCCATCTGTTGAAAGAGAAATACGTAGTGATTTAACAGATAATGCTCAACAACAAGCATTAAGTGTATTTTCAATGAATTTAGAAAGTCTATTATTACAAGCACCACTAAAAGATAGATTTGTATTAGGAGTTGATCCGGCTTTTAGAACAGGATGTAAATTAGCAGCAATAGATCCAACAGGAAAAGTATTGGATATCAATAAAGTTTTTATTACATTACCTAAAAAAGATTATTCAAAAGATGAACAAATTCTTTTATCAATGATTCAAAAATATCAAATTGAAATTATTGCTATTGGGAATGGAACTGCAAGTAGAGAAACAGAAAGTTTTATAGCTTCATTTATTCAAAAAAATCATTTAAATACTCAATATGTTATTGTATCTGAAGCTGGCGCAAGTGTATATTCAGCAAGTACTATTGCAAAAGAAGAATTCCCAACATATCAAGTTGAAGAACGTAGTGCTGTATCAATAGCAAGACGTTTGCAAGATCCTTTAGCAGAACTAGTGAAAATAGAACCAAAATCTATTTCTGTAGGACAATATCAACATGATATGAATCAAAAGAAGCTAACAGAACAATTAGATTTTGTTGTTGAGAAAGTTGTTAATCAAGTTGGAGTCAATATTAATACAGCATCTCCATCTTTATTACAATATGTTTCAGGTTTATCAATGTCTTTAGCAAAGAATATTGTAAAATATAGAGAAGAGAATGGTAAATTTACATCTAGAGAACAAATAAAAAAAGTTAATAAATTAGGAAATAAAACATATGAGTTAGCTGTAGGATTTTTAAGAATAATATCAGGTCAAGAAAAACTTGATGAAACAAGTATACATCCTGATAATTATCTTGATGCTTCTCATCTTCTTCAATATCTTCAATTAACAAAAGAGGATATAGGAACAAAACATGCAAAAGAAAGAATTGAAAAAATAAATAAAGAAAAAATCCAACAAGAATTACAAATTGATGAATATTTATTAGATGATTTATTAGATGCTTTTATTTCTCCACATCGTTCTCCTCGTGATGAATACAATACACCTGTACTCAGACAAGATGTCTTAAAGATAGAAGATTTAAAGAAAGGTATGAAGTTACAAGGTGTTGTTAGAAATGTTGTAGACTTTGGAGCATTTGTAGACATAGGACTCAAAAATGATGGATTGGTACATATTTCTAAAATGTCAAAACAAAAAGTTAAACATACATTAGATGTATGTCATGTAGGTGATATTTTAGATGTTTATGTTTATGATATTGATATTAAGAAAAAGCGTGTTGCTTTATCTTTGATGGAGGTGGAATAATGGAATTCATATGGTATCCTCGATGTAGTACATGCATAAAAGCAAATAAACATTTATTAGAAAAACATTTAACATTTACAACAAGACATATAGTAGAACAAACACCTTCTTTAGAGGAATTAAAGAATTGGATTCAAATATATAATCAAGGTATTAAGCCATTCTTTAATACATCAGGCCAAGTTTATCGTCAATTAGGTTTAAAAGATAAAATTAATGATATGTCTATTGATGAAGCTGTAAAATTGTTAGCTTCAAATGGAATGTTAATCAAAAGACCACTACTTATTTTAGATGATCATATTATTATAGGATATAAAAAAGAAATCTATGAGCAATTATAGGTTTTTTTTGCATTTGAAATAGCATTTTTGCATTTGATAGAAATAATATTGAAAATTATTTTTTTAATTGTTAAGGTAAAAAGGGAGGTCATAAGATATGAAAGTAAGAGTTAAAGAAAATGAAAAAATAACAGAAACAACAATTACGATAGAATATTTTCAATATAATGAAGATATAGAAAAAATAGTCAATACGCTTTCCCATCTTCATCAAACACTTACTTGTAAGAAAGATAAAAGTCTATATCAAATTTATGTTAAAGATATTTATTATATAGAAGTTGTTGATGATAAAACCTTTGTTTATATTCAAAATGAATATTATGAAACACAATATAAATTATATGAATTGGAGAGATTATTAAGAGATAATCATTTTATAAGAATTTCTAAATCATGTTTATTAAATCTTCATTATCTAAAAAGTGTTAAAGTTTATATTTATGGAAAATATGAAGCAACACTCATTAATAATGAAAAGTTAATTATTAGTAGAAAATATATGCCTGAATTTAAACGAGCATTTCAATTATAGGAGGGAAATATGAAACATTTTAAATATTTTTTAACAATTACATGCACATCATTTACATTGGTTATTCTTATTAATACAATATTAATTCAATTTTGTTTATCTAATTTAACACTTCAATCTAATGAAGTATTAGAAATTTTTATAATTTGCTTACTTATTGCAGGAATAAGTGTTGGTATGGATTTTATTCCTTATTTTAGTGATCATCTTATGATAAGTTCTTATTTTATTATGATTGGTGTAGCTTCAGGAGCAGAATACATTCTTAATCAATCATTTTATTGGAGTGATTTTTTTGTTGAAGTATGTTTTTTAACACTGGTTTATTTAGGTGTATGGTTTTGTTTATATCTAGAAGATGATAAGAAAATCCAGTCTATTAATGAGGAAATAGAAAAAAGAAACCAGAAGTAGACAATATGCAATCTAAAGTATATAGCTACAAAAAAGATAAAAATGATATGATGAGTGTGAAAGGGGAAAGAAAAATGGAGAATATTATTACAGTTAAAAATTTAACAAAAAAGTATGGAGATTTTATAGCATTAGATCAATTTTATTTAGATGTATATAAAGGTGAAATTCTAGGGCTTTTAGGTCCTAATGGTAGTGGGAAATCAACATGTATCAATACTATTTTATCCTTATTACGTTTTGAAGAGGGAAGTGTGCATGTTTTTGGAAAAGCGATGAATCCATATGCTTATGATATTAAAATGCATATAGGTGTTGTTTTTCAAGATATTGCTGTTTTTGAAGAATTAACAGTTTATGAAAATATTGATTATTTTTGTGGATTGTATATCAAAGATAAGAAAACGAGAAAACAATATAATGAAGATGCTATTCAGTTGGTAGGATTAGAAGAATTTAAGAAATTTAAACCAAAGCAGTTAAGTGGAGGTTTATTAAGAAGATTAAATATAGCTTGTGGTATTGCTCATAAGCCATCACTTATCTTCTTAGATGAGCCAACTGTGGCAGTTGATCCACAAAGTCGTCATCATATATTAGAAGGAATAAAGACATTGAATGAACAAGGTGCAACTATTATTTATACTACTCATTATATGGAAGAAGTAGAATTGATTTGTAATCGTATTGTTATTATGGATAAAGGAAAAGTTATTGCACAAGGTACAGCTGATGAGTTAAAAAATATGATTGATTTAGGAGAAAGAGTAACAATTCTTGTTGAAAAGCAGGAAGATAAACTTGTGGAAATATTACAAAAAGATAGTGATATTTTAAAAGTTGAACAAATAGGACAAGAAGTTCATATTGCTTATTCAACACATGAAAATCATTTAGGAAAGCTTGTTGATATTCTTAAAGAAAATCGTATTCATTATCATAGTCTGTTTAGTGAAAGACCAACTTTAAATGATGTTTTCTTGGAATTGACAGGTAAGGAATTGAGGGATTAATATGCATATATTTCATTATCAATTAAAATTATTACTTAGAGATAGAATTGTAATGTTTTGGACATTTATATTTCCAATAATTTTGGCTACTTTTTTTAATCTTGCTTTTTCAAAATTAAATAGTAGTGAAATGTTTGAACCAGCTCAATTAGCTATCATAGAACAAAAAGAGAATATTGAATTTAAGTCTTTAATTCAAGAATTATCAAAGGAAAATGATGATCAATTATTAGATGTTCAATATACCAGTTTATCAAAAGCTCAAGAACTTTTAAAAGAAGAAAAGATAGATGGGTATTTGATTATAAATGATACATTTAAGATTTATATTAATAAAAATGGTATATCACAAACTATTATTAAAAATGTTGTTGACTCTTATTTACAAACAAGACATTCCATAGAAACAATAGCAAAATTAAATCCTCAAAAATTAAAAGTAATTATTCAAAATAAAATAAATATGCAAAAAGATTATTTTCAAAGTCAAAATATTTCTTCATTAGATGCAACTGTTGTATATTTTTATACTTTAATAGGTATGGCATGTATGTATGGAAGTTTCTTTGGGTTGAAAATATCTGTTCATACTGAAGCAAATTTAAGTCGACAAGGAACACGTATTCATATTGCTCCTACTCCAAAATGGAAGGTCATGTTAACTGGAACAATAGCAGCATTTCTATGTCAATATGTATCTATTATTTTGTTGTTTCTTTATCTTGTATATGGATTAAATATTGCTTTTGGAAATATGAGTGAGTATATATTATTATTGTGTGCTATTGGAACATGTGTTGGTGTCTTGTTAGGGGAGTTTGTCGGAAATGCATTCCATTTTAATGAGAATATTAAAACTTCTATTTTATCAGCTTCTTCACTCTTTCTTTCTTTTTTATCAGGAATGATGGTTGTTGATATTAAATACTTAGTACAAGAGTATGTACCTATTTTAGGATATATTAATCCAGTGAGTTTAATTACTGATGCTTTGTATGCTTTATATTATTATCCAACTTATGAACGATTTTATTTTAATATTTTTCTTTTGTGTATAGTTGCTCTTTTTCTTTTAGTTATTTCGATTTTATTTTTAAGGAGGAAACAATATGATAGTCTTTAAAAATTATTTTAAAGTTGCTAAACCATTTCTCCCAATGATTATTATTTATACATGTATTTTTGTTGCAGTTGCTATAATAACATCAACAAATGGGATACAAACAGATACAGTTTATCAAGCAAATCAAACAAATATAGCATTTATTAATCGTGATAATGATACAAAATTAACAAAAGCCTTTTTACATTATATAAAAGACAATGCTCACTATATAGATTTAAAAGATGATGAAAGTGAAATGCGAGATGCTTTGTTTTTTAGAAAAGTTGATTATATCATGATTATCCCTAAAAATTTTACAGAAGATTTTTTAAATCAAAAAGATGTAAAAATAGAAACAATGGATATCCCAGATTCTTATACATCTATTTATTCTAAAACATTAATGAATAGATATTTGAATACTGCACAATTATATTTAAAATCTGATATGTCTTTAGAAGATATTGTTCAATCTATTCAAAAAGATTTGAATCAACATAGTTCAATAGAAATGAAAAAGGGGAATGTTCATGAACAAATATCAAGTGCTTCATCATTCTATAATTTTTCTAACTTTACTTTTCAATCAATTACAATTGTTGTAATAGCAATGGTTATGTTATCTTTTCATGAAGAGAAAGTGAAAAAGAGAAGTCTTGTTTCTGCTACTTCATATCAAAGTTTTAATCGTCAATTATTGCTTGCGAATATTATAACAGCTTTAGGAATATGGTTGTTATATATAGTTGTAAGTTTAATTCTTTATCAACAGGCAATGTTAACTTATCAAGGATTACTATTGATTCTTAATTCATTAATATTTATGATATTTGTTTTTACTTTAAGTTTTTTCTTAACAATTATTACGAATCGAAAAACTGTCATTGATGGTATTTCAACAGTTATAGGATTAGGAACAAGTTTTATTGCAGGAGCTTTTGTTCCACAAGAATTACTTTCAGATTTTGTTTTAAGTATGGCAAAATTAACACCTTCATATTGGTATATTTCTAATAATAATGAAATTGCAAAAATATCATCATTATCTTGGGAAACTTTACAACCAATCATGATCAATATGGCTATTATTTTAGGATTTGCATTGTTCTTTTATATTTGTATACAAATTACCAGTTATTTAAAATTAAAGAAAAATTGATAGAAGGTTATTATCATTTTGAAAGAAAAAAACTCTTTGGCTTTACAACAAAAGAGTTTTTTCTTTTTTATTAATCTTGTTTTAAGTGATCTATATTGGCATAACAAGGAACACCATTTTCATATGTAATATTGACTTCTCCTTGAATAAGTGGATATAAATATTCATAAAGTTCTTTTGTTATATCATTATGTTTTTTGTTAATCCATTGAATAGGGATACGTTGTTCCATATTGGCAATTTGACTAACATCTTTAAAATCACATTCTATAGTATATGGTTGATTATTAACACGATTAAAAACCATCATTACTCCAGTTTTACCAGTCATAGATGTCTTTACAGCATAACGTCCAATATCAAAAGATTCATCTAAATCAACTTTTGAGGCTATATGCATTGCACAACGTTGTAAAACATTAAGTTCAATACTTCTGACTTTACATTTGAATTCTTTGTATACCATTGTTTCTAATACTTTTCCAGTACCAGAATGTAAAATATGACCAAAAGCATCACGTTTAGCATATTGTGAATCAGAATCTAAAAATTCTCCATCTTCTGTTTTAATTCCTTCACTTACAGCAATAATTACACTTCTTTTTTTCTTAAATACTTCACGAATATCATTTAAGAAATTTTCTTTAATAAATGGCACTTCTGGAAGGTAGATTAAATCAGGGGCATCATTATATTTGGTTCTTGCTAGAGCACTCGCAGCAGTTAACCAACCAGCATTTCTCCCCATAATTTCTACAATAGTAACAGCATTTAACTTATAAATAGAACTATCATATGCAACCTCTAACATTGAAGTTGCAACATATTTAGCAGCTGAACCAAATCCAGGTGTATGATCGGTTCCCATTAAATCATTATCAATTGTTTTTGGGATTCCTATAAAACGAATTGGTGATTTAATAATACTTGCATATTGTGATAACTTTGCTACAGTGTCCATAGAATCATTACCACCAATATAATAGAAGTCTGTAATATTTAATTTTTCAAATGTTTGAAATAATAAATCATAAGTCTGAGAATCTTCTACATATGTAGGTAGTTTATAACGACAAGAACCAAGATACATTGCTGGAGAATGTTTTAAGTCATCAAGTTTTTCTAAAGTATTAAAATTTTGTAATAAGTCCATATATTTGTGTTCAAGTAATCCTTTGATTCCATTGATCATTCCATATACGTGATCAAATTGTTTTGTATCAATACATTCAGCAATAATTCCTGCTAAAGAAGCATTGATTGCAGCTGTTGGACCTCCTGATTGTCCAATAAAACAGTTTCTTTTTTTCATGATTAAACTCCTTTACTTTATTCTACATTATTCTACCATTTTTTACCTTTAAAAAAAAGTCAATTTAATGGGAAGATGAAGGAATATTAAAAAAATAAAACTAGTTAAAAGAAGTATAACCAAATATAGGAATATTGATAATAAATTTAAGTGATTTTTAAATAATTGATATGGAAATTTGTTTTCAACAAGAGTATACTATACATATACAGGAGGAATTTATTTATGTCAAAAAAGTATTTATCTATGGATGGTAATACTGCAGCTGCACATGTGGCTTATGCTTTTAGTGAAGTTGCAAGTATTTATCCAATTACCCCATCTTCTCCTATGGCTGAAAATGCTGAAACTTGGGCTGCTCAAGGGAAGAAGAATATTTTTGGATCTGCTGTCAATGTTGTTGAAATGCAATCAGAAGCAGGTGCTGCTGGGGCAGTACATGGTGCATTACAAGGAGGCGCATTAGCAACAACTTTTACTGCATCACAAGGTTTGTTATTGATGATACCAAACTTATATAAAATTCAAGGTGAATTATTACCTGGTGTTTTCCATGTTGCTGCAAGAGCTCTTGCAACACGTTCATTAAATATTTTTGGAGATCATCAAGATGTATATGCTTGTCGTCAAATTGGCGCACCTATGATATGTTCTCATAGTGTTCAAGAAGTTATGGATTTGGGAGGTATTGCTCATTTAACTGCTATTAAAGCAAGTGTACCAGTTATTCATTTCTTTGATGGATTTAGAACTTCTCATGAAATTCAAAAAGTAGAAGTTATGGATTATGATGTATTAGAAAGTTTACTTGATAAAGAAGCTTTAAAGAAGTTTAAAGAAAATGCATTAAATCCACATACAAATCCAATTGAACGTGGTGGTGCTGAAAATGATGATATCTATTTCCAAGGTAGAGAAGCACAAAATCAACATTATGAAGCAGTTGTTGAAGTTGTTGCAGATTATATGAAAAAGATTTCTGAAATTACAGGAAGAGAATATGCACCATTTACATATTATGGAGCAAGTGATGCAACACGTGTTATTATTGCTATGGGTTCTGTTACTGAAACAGTTAAAGAAACAATTGATGAATTAACAAAACGTGGAGAAAAAGTTGGTTTAGTAAAAGTTCATTTATATAGACCATTCTCACCAAAATATTTATTAGATGTTTTACCAAAAACAGTAGAAAAAGTTGCTGTTTTAGATCGTACTAAAGAAATGGGAGCAACTGGTGAACCATTATACTTAGATGTTGTATCAGTTTTAAAAGATAAAGATATAAAAATGATTGGTGGACGTTATGGTATGGGTTCTAAAGATACCACTCCACGTCAAATTAAAGCAGTATATGATCATTTAAATGAAGAAGATCCATTTACATCATTTACAATTGGTATTATTGATGATGTTACACATCTATCATTGAAAGAAGATCCTGAATTTACTGTAGAAGCTGATTATACAGCTTGTTTATTCTATGGTTTAGGATCAGATGGAACAGTATCTGCTAATAAATCTTCTATTAAAATTATTGGAGATCATACTGATTTATATTCACAAGCATATTTTGCATATGATAGTAAAAAAGCAGGAGGAGCAACTCGTTCTAACTTGAGATTTGGACATACACCAATTCGTGCAACTTATTATGTAAATAATGCTGATTTTGTTTCATGTTCTTTAGATAACTATTGTTTAAAATATGATATGTTAAAGAATCTTAAAAAAGGTGGAACATTCTTATTAAATACTGAATTTAATGAAGAAGAAATTGTTGATTATTTACCAAATAAATTAAAGAAACAATTAGCTGATAAAGAGGCTAAATTCTATATTATTAATGCAAATAAGATTGCTAATGAGATTGGAATGGGAAGAAGAACAAATACAATTTTACAATCTGCTTTCTTTGCATTAAATCCACAAATTTTACCAATTGATAAAGCAGTAGAATATATGAAATCTATGGCTAAGAAAACATATGGTAAAAAAGGTGATGCTGTTGTTGAATTGAATTATAAAGCTATTGATGCTGGAAAAGATGCTATTGTAGAAGTAAAAGTTGATTCTACATGGAGCAATTTAACAGTTAATGAAACACGTCAACGTACTGGTGATGATCATTTTGATAACTTTGTATCAATCATTAATTCATTAGATGGTTATGATTTACCAGTATCAGCATTTATGGATAAACTTGATGGTTCTATGCAATCAGGTGTTGCCATTAAAGAAAAACGTGGTATTGCTATTGAAGTACCAAAATGGAATAAAGAAAATTGTATTCAATGTAATAACTGTGTTATGGTATGTCCTCATGCAACAATTCGTGCATTCTTATTAGATGAAGATGAAATGAAGGCTTTACCACAAGATATTTCTAATGATGTCTTAAAACCAATGGGTAAAAATGTTGATGGTTTAGTATATCGTATTCAAGTTTCACCAGATAACTGTGTTGGTTGTGGATTATGTGTAACTGAATGTCCAGGTATGAGAGGAAATAAAGCATTGACTATGGTTCCTGTTAAAGAAGAATTAGAAAATGCTGAATTAGCAGATTATATGTATTCTCATGTAGCATATAAAGCAGACCGTTATCCAACAACAACTGTTAAAGGTGTAGGATTTATGAGACCATACTTTGAAGTTTCTGGTGCATGTGGTGGATGTGGAGAAACTCCATACTATCGTTTAGCATCTCAATTATTTGGTAAAGATATGAGAATTGCTAATGCAACTGGATGTAGTTCTATTTATACAGGGTCAACACCATCAACTCCATGTACAGTTGATGAAAATGGACAAGGACCTGCATGGGCTAACTCATTATTCGAAGATAATGCTGAATATGGATTTGGTATGAAATTAGCTGAAAATTATAAGACAAAATATATTTTAGAAACTATTGAAGCTCATAAAGATAATTGTGAAACAGAATTACAAGAAGTTTTAAATAAATATGTAGAAGTTAAAGGTCAAAGAGAAGAAGAAAGAGCACTATATGATCAATTAATTACATTAGTAGAAGCATCACAGTGTGAGGGAATCAAAGCTTTATTAGATATGAAAGGTGATTTAGTTACAAAATCACAATGGATTGTCGGTGGAGATGGTTGGGCATATGACATTGGTTATGGTGGAGTAGACCATGTCTTAGCTAATGATCAAAACATTAATATATTAGTATTAGATACAGAAGTTTACTCTAATACTGGAGGTCAATCATCTAAATCTTCACAAGCAGGTTCTATTGCGAAGTTTACTGCTAGTGGTAAAGCTGTTGCTAAGAAAGATTTAGCTCAAATTGCTATGGCATATGGACATGTTTATGTAGCACAAGTTGCTATGGGAGCTAATCCTATGCAAACAATTAAGGCATTTAAAGAAGCTGAAAGTTATGATGGACCATCATTAATTATTGCTTACTCTCCATGTATGGAACATGGAATTAAAGGTGGTTTAGCAAATCATCAACAACAACAAAAACGTGCTATTGAATGTGGATACTTTAACTTATTAAGATATGATCCTCGTTTAGAAGAAGCTGGAAAGAATCCATTACAAGTTGATTCTAAAGAACCAGATTTCACTAAATTTAAAGACTTCTTATTAAGTGAAAATAGATTTGCACAATTATCTAAAATCAATCCAGATCATGCTGCTGATTTAATGGATAAATGTGAAGCAGATGCTAAGAAACGTCGTGCTCGTTTAGATCGTATGACTAAAGAATAAATAAAGATTAAAGATGAATAGTTGTTAAGATTATTCATCTTTTTTATTTTATTTTGTAATTATTTTGTAGTATAATACGCTCGTGAGGTGGAAGTATGAAAGATTTTATTTATATAAATACATTTTTTAATATGATTTATGGAAATGAGTCTGCATATATTAGAGACATTCAATCTTATCAATTTATAAAAGAATTTATAAATTGGTTAGATATTTATCATATTTCTATGCCTGTATTATCATCACTTCAAGAAATTGACTTAAATATGATTGCATCATGTCGTAGAATTACAGATGTAGATCATATTCTTCATAAACCATTATCAAAAGAAATAAAAGAAATTTCAGATACTTATCAAGAAAAAACACATATTTTATATATTCCAGGATTAAATAATGAGCCTATTATAGATATACCTTTTCAGAAATTGAAAGATACTTATTTCTATCAAATTCAACAACCATTTTCTAAACAAGATTTATCATTTTATGATCCATTTTTTTCTTTTGTTTGTGCAATGAATCATGCTGATTTATGGCCAGGTGTTCTTATTTTTAATCAACATCAACGTGTTTTTACATCTATATCAGATCAAAATGATTTAAAAGAATTAATAAACCATATTCATTATCAAGATAATTTATTTGAAGTTTATGCTTCTTATCAAGAAGATTCTTATTTTTTACAACTAAGTGATTTACATTTAGGTAAAAATAAAAGACAAAAAGGATTAGAGCAACTTTATAGTTCATTAGATACTCTTATTCCATATCTTTATTCACCTTATTCATTAAAAGTTTTTATTACTGGAGATTTAATGGAATCACCTAATCGAAAGAATATGTATCTTGCCAATGATTTTATGAATAGCTTAAAAAAGAAATATAAAGCAAATGTTACATTCATTTTAGGAAATCATGATGTTATTGTGCATGGTTTTAATATGGCAAGAAATCAAAAAAGTAAAGTTATAGCATATTTGCTTGGTGAAAATATTAAAGTTATAGAAAATGAAAAAATTATTATTGTAAAAATGGATACAACAAGTGAAGGAAATCTTGCACGAGGTAAAGTTGGATTAAGACAGTTACAGGAAATAGATGATGAATTAGAAGCAATAGATCATATTGAAGATTATACAATTCTTGTTATGTTGCATCACCATGTTTATCCAATTTCAAAAGCACAATTTATAAAAACAACATGGCATGAGAAAACATTTATAAATCAGATTATAGAAACATCTAAAGTTTTAGTTGATGCACCATTACTTATTCATTGGTTAGAAAAAAGAAATATTCGTTATATTTTTCATGGCCATAAACATTTGCCATTTTTTAGAAAAGTGAATGATAAGTATTATATAGCTGGAGGTTCAGCTACAGGAGGTTTAAAGGAAAGTCGAAGTCGTTATATTTCATATAATCTTATGAAATATAATTCCATACAAAAACAAATGAGAACATGTCTTATTTTTTATGATGACAAGGCTAAAGCAGAAAGACAAAGAGTAGAATTATACATATTTGAGGAGGATAAAGTATGAAAATAGTTGATAAAATGAAAGATGATGAATTAGGATTAGCACTTCTTTATAATTTTACAAAGGGATATGGAAAACCAGTTCCAATGGAATATTATGATTTTGTTTTGCCATTATTATATAATGATATTTTTAGAGAAGAGATAAGAAATCATAAAAATCTAGTAAGTTGTATTCAAAATTGTATTGCTAAAGATACATGTTTTCAAGAGGATATTTTAAAAAATATTGATACTTATAAATCAATGACATCAAAAGCTTTAGGTGTAGCAATGATTCAGCATATTTTAAGTTTTGAAATTGTTGAACAAACAATGTGTGGAGTGCTTTTAAAATCAAATATTTTAGATTTAAATGAAGCCATCCAATTAGGTCGAATGGTTCAAGATTTAACAATTCAAGATATAAAGAAATTATTGAAAAAAGAAAGTAAGAAAATAGTTATATTACAGGCTGCTTCTGTAGGAAAAGATTTAGATTTATCTCAATTTAATACATTGGGAGATGTTACTATGTATGATTACACTTTACAAGAAGAAGTCAGAGAAAGAATTCAAGAAGCTCAAATTGTAATAACAAATAAAAATATAATGAGTAAAGATGTTTTATCAGGATTAGAACAGTTAGAAATGATTGGTTTAACAGCAACTGGTGTAAATAATATTGATTTAGATTATTGTCAAGAACATCATATAAAAGTTGTAAATGTTAAAGGGTATTCAACAGATACAGTTGCTCAACATACTATGGCTTTACTTATGCATTTAGTAGAGAAGAATGCCATTTATGATCAATATGTTAAGTCTAAAGAATATGCAAGAAGTG
Organism: uncultured Erysipelotrichaceae bacterium; assembly: GCA_910588075.1. GTDB lineage: Bacteria > Bacillota_I > Bacilli_A > Erysipelotrichales > Coprobacillaceae > MGBC163490. The sequence continues at coordinate 28,382 of CAJUOS010000024.1, forward strand.
GGTCATTTAGTTATTTTAATGATGTGTTTCATGATGTGTCTTCAATGACATGGGGGATTGTAGGTTTAGGTGATATTGGAAGAAAGGTAGCAACTATTGCTACTGCTATGGGAGCAAAAGTTCAATATTACTCAACAAGTGGAAAAAATAGTACTACTGATTATCAACAAGTTGATTTTAATACTTTATTAACAACATCAGATATTATAAGTATTCATGCACCACTTAATGAAAAGACAAAATATTTGTTTAATGAAGAAGCTTTATTAAACATGAAAGAAACTGCCTATTTAATTAACGTTGGTAGAGGAGGTATCATTGAAGAAAAATCACTTGTTAAAGTTTTGAATGAAGGTCATTTAGCAGGTGTAGGTTTAGATGTCTTTGAACACGAGCCATTATTAGAAGATGATGTTATTTATCAAATTAAAGATATGGATAGAGTGATATTAACACCACATATTGCTTGGGGGTCAATAGAAGCTAGACAAAGATGTGTTGATGAAGTTTATAAAAATATTGTTGCTCATTTAAAAGGTGAAAATAGAAATGTCATTGTATAAGAATAAGATGAGAAATAAATTTGATAATATATAAGTTATAGTATATTGAATTTGCAAAAAGAAATGGATTGTAATGTAAGGCAAAATCTTTTTTACACAAGTTGATTGTGAAAGGTTTTGTCTTTTTTGGATACAAAGTAGGATATTAATGATTATTATCAAAATTTTAAACAATACTTTTGTTGTTATTAGAGATGAACAGTAAAAAATATTTATGATGAAAGGGATAAGCATAAATTATGGGTGTTTTTGTTTCTAAAAATAAGATAATGAGTGAACATGAATTAAAAACAACATGAGATGAAAGAATGATTCTTCCTTTAGCTAATCATATTAATTATAAAAAATGAATAGAGATGTTTAAAATAGAAGTAAAAAATAAAGAAGATGAAATAGAGTTGTCTTATGAATTTTATAATAAAATGATTGTAATTTGAAGAAAATCAGTCTATTATATAACCTATATATTAAGAAAAGGAGGAGTCTACGTTAGTAGCAAAGAATGTACGGTCATTTGATCGGAATTAACGCCTGTGGACTAGAAATGAGGACGAAGCAGGAAACTTTGTGCTGATACAGTAGCATTTATGTTATGGTACAAATGATTTTAGCAATAGTTATTATTGCACTAGGTATTTATGTTTTTAAGTTTTATCCTTTTGAAAAAGGAAATGTAATGAATTTAGTTTTATCAGCTATCTTTATTATTATTACATTGATATGTAAAAGATTTTTTACCCTTATGATTCCATTATTTGGATTAGAAAGTTTAAAAGTTGGAATCGAATATATTCCATTAATGTTAGCAGGATATTTTTTAAGTCCTAGTTATGCTTTCGTTATTGGATTATGTTGTGATTTGATTGGACTCATACTTGTACCCACTGGGTTTCCATTTTTTGGATTTACTCTTGTGATGATTTTAGTATGTGTTATTCCATCAATTGTTAAAGCAAGTTCTAAACAGTTAAGTGAAAAAATTGTTCAAAATCTTGTTATAGGATTAATTCTTATATTAGGGATAGGTGCATCTATCTATATATATCAATTAGGAAATTTTAAGGTTTCTGAAACAGTTATAACTTTAACCCAATCACAAAAATTAATTTTAATTTCTATTTGTTTGTTTTTAACAGTTATTTTTATAACAACAATTACAATTTTAAAGAAACGAATAAGTGAAACAGAAGCGAAAGAGTTTTCAATATGGATGCTCAGTGTACTTCTTGTTGAAATTATATGTACACTTATCTTAACACCACTTTGGTTAGATATTATGTATGGACTTCCTTATATTGTTTCATTATGTGTAAGAGTTATCAAAGAATGTGCTGTTATACCTATAGAAATTTTTATTGGATATACATTAATAAAAATACTCAAAAGAATATTTATAAGAGTTGAAAGATCTTGATTTCTCAAGGTCTTTTTTTTATAAAAAATTTCATGATGAGAAATGAACTCTTTTGGTTTATTTTTTATAAAATGGTAAACACTATGTAAGAGGTGAAAATTTATGGATAGAAAAGAATATAATCAATTAGCAGAAGAATTGAAACCTAATGGGCATAGAGTTAAAAATGGATTGAATGCTTTTTTATATGGTGGTGTTATGGGAGCTATTGCTCAAGGTGTTTTAGAATTTTTTATGAATATATATAATTGTAGTGAAAAAGAAGCGACACCTATGATGATTATCACTTTAGTTTTTGTAGCATGTTTACTAACTGGTTTAGGAATATATGATAATATTGCAAAACATGCAGGAGCAGGAACATTTATCCCTATTACCGGTTTTGCTAATAGCATGTCATCAAGTGCATTAGATTGTAAAAGTGAAGGATTAATTCTTGGAATTGGAAGTAATATGTTTAAATTAGGTGGAACTGTTATTACTTATGGAATTGTGAGTTCTGCATTGTTAGGAGTGATTCGTTATGTCTTCACACTTTTTGGGTAATTCAATAAAGTTAGAAAATGTTTATATTTCCTCTACTGGGACAACATGTGGACCTTTAGAATTCTCAGGACCTTTAGGTGCTTATTTTGATAAAGGGTATGATGATTATCATTGTGGTGAAAAATCTTTTGAAAAAGCTGAAAGAAAAATGTTAAGAGATTCCTTAGATATTTGTTTAAAAAGAGAAAAATTAAAACCAAAAGATATAGATCTTTTTATTGGTGGTGATTTAATGAATCAAAATACAACAGTTCATTATCTTGCTAGAGAATTACCACAACCATTTATAGGAATTTATGGAGCATGTTCAAGTTTTTGCTTATCTATGGCAATTTCATCTTTAATGATAGAGGCAGGATTTGTTGATCAAGTTGTTGCTATGGTTTCTAGTCATAATGCTACTGCTGAAAGACAATATCGTTATCCAGTAGAGTATGGAGTTCAAAAAAAGGCAACAACAACATTTACAGCAACTGGAGCTATTTCAACATTATTAACTAATAAGCCATCATCTGTAAGAGTAGAAGCTTTAACTTTAGGGAAAGTTATAGATTATAGTCAAGATGATCCAAATGATATGGGAAGGGCTATGGCACCAGCTGCATATGATACGATTATGACACATTTTCAAGATTTAAAACGTAGTTTTAAAGACTATGATTTAGTTGTAACTGGTGATTTATCAACATATGGACATAAGATACTTAAAGAAATGATGCAAAGAAATAAGATAGATGTTGTAAGATATAATGATTGTGGATGTCTACTTTATGATATTCAGCAACAAGAAGTTTTTCAAGGTGGAAGTGGGTGTGCATGTAGTGGATTAGTAACAATGGGTTATCTATATCCTTTATTAAAGGAGAAAAAATATAAACGTGTTTTAATTGTTGCTACAGGCGCTTTATTATCACCTATGATGTCAGCACAAAAAGATACAATTCCAAGTGTTGCACATGCTATAAGTTTGGAGGTTGTAGAATGAATTATATTATGGCTTTTTTATTTAGTGGATTTATATGTTTTTTAGCTCAAATGATTTATGACAATTCAAAGTTAACACCTGGACATATTACAAGTCTATTTGTTGTATGTGGTTCATTTTTAGATTTATTTCATATTTATGATCAACTTGTTAAAATTTTTCATGCAGGCGCATTAATACCTATTACAAGTTTTGGACATTCTTTAATGCATGGTGCTATGGAAGCAACAAAAGAATATGGCATTTTTGGTATTGCTATGGGAATGTTTGATTTGACAGCAGCAGGTATCAGTGCAGCCATTCTTTTCTCATTCCTTGTTGCTATCATCTTTAAACCAAAATCATGAATAATTCATATGATTTAAAACAACGTATATTAAATTTTAGAGGAAGACTTGTTTATCTTTATTTTTTAGCAAGTCTTTCTAATGATACATTAATATCAAGATTAGTAGAAGGAATAGAAAATAATCAAGGAAAAGATTTAGAGAATTGTTTAAATATGGGTGATGTTGAAATTATGAATACAAATGATATTCATAAAATTCAATATGCTTTAATGTGTGGGAATTGTGCTTTATTTGATGGAGAAACTACTTATGTAATGGATACAAAAAATTATCCAAATCGCTCCATAGAAGAACCAGAAACTGAAAAAAGTGTAAGAGGAGCAAAAGATGGATTTAATGAATCTATTTTAAATAATACAGGTTTATTGAGACGACGTATTAAGTCAGTTGAACTTTGTTTTCATAAAGAAACAATTGGTACAAAAAATCCAATTGATATAGCTGTTACATATTTGGAAGATAAAGTTGATAGAAAAGTTTTAAGTCAAGTTTTGAATAGAATTCAAGAAATACATGCACAAGAATTAATTATGAGTGATCGAGCTATGGAAGAATTGTTATTAGATCAAGGTTATAATCCATTTCCACTTGTAAGATATAGTGAAAGACCAGATATTGTTGCTACTCATATTCAACATGGGTATATTGCAATTATATGTGATACTTCATCATCAGTTTTAATGTTACCTACAACACTTTTTGAAATATTGGAGCATGTTGAAGAACATAGACAAACACCATTGATTGGAACATTTATTCGTTTAATTCGTTTGAGTGCAGTTTTTTTATCGATATATTTAGTTCCTGTTTGGGCATTATGGGTTTCTTATATGAAATGGGATTATTCTTTTTTCATACAAGTACTTATTGTAGAATTATCAATAGAGCTATTAAGAATTGCAACCATTCATACTCCAGAATCAATTTCTAATGCTATGGGACTTATTGCTGCTGTATTATTAGGACAATTTGCTATTGATTTAGGATTTTTTTCAGAAGAAATATTATTATTTTGTGCAATTGGTTCAATTGGTGGATTTGCAACTCCTAATTATGAATTATCATTAACAAATAAATATGTTAAAATAATGATGTTAATAAGTATGATGTTTTTGAATATATATGGATTTGTTATTTTTAATATTATACTATGGATTTATTTAATAAGACTAAAACCTTTTGGTATGTCTTATTTATATCCTTTTATACCATTTAATGCAAAGGCATTAGGACAATTTATTATTAGAAAACCTAAAAAAAATAATTAAAATTATGAGTTGATATTCAGGCTCCGTGTCAAGAGTGGAGGATTAAGGGATAGTTATCGAGAGATAGCTATTC
>CAJUOS010000025.1 GCA_910588075.1 uncultured Erysipelotrichaceae bacterium
ATTCCCCCTGATATTTTATAGCGACCTTCTAGGCTCACAATATTTTAATATACCTTATAATTAATAATAGTCTTTAATCTTCCTATCTTTTTATTTATTCATTAAAGCTTCATCAATGGCTTGAGCTGCTTTTTTACCTGCGCCCATAGCTAAAATAACTGTTGCTGCTCCTGTTACAACATCTCCACCAGCATAAACTCCATCTTTTGATGTTTTCATTGTTTCTTCATCAACAATAATACCACCCCATCTTTGTGTGTCTAATCCAGGTGTTGTCTGTCTAATTAATGGATTTGGACTTTGACCAATAGAGACAATAACTGTACCTGTTTCAATAACAAAGTTTGAATCCTCTTTCACAACAGGTCTTCTTCTTCCACTTTCATCTGGTTCACCTAATTCCATTTCCACACATTCCATAGATTGAACCCAGCCATTTTCTCCTTCTATTTTTACTGGATTTGTTAACAACTTGAAAATAATACCTTCTTCTTTAGCATGATGAACTTCTTCTGCTCGTGCAGGAACTTCTTCTGCCCCTCTACGATAAACAATATAAACCTTTTTTGCTCCTAAACGTTTTGCAGTTCTTGCAGCATCCATAGCAACATTCCCTGCCCCAATAACACAAACTGTATCAGTTATCTTAACAGGTGTAGGATGATTTGGGAATTCATACCCTTTCATTAAATTCACACGAGTTAAAAATTCATTGGCTGCATATACACCATTTAAATTTTCACCTGGAATTCCTTGAAAACGTGGTAAACCTGCACCACTTCCTACAAATATTGCTTCATAACCTTGTTCTTGTAATTCATCAATTGTTATTGATCTTCCAACAACAACATTTGTTTCAAATTTAACACCTAATTCAGCAACTCCATCTACTTCTTGTTGAACCAAACTCTTTGGCAAACGGAATTCTGGTATACCATATGATAAAACACCACCCGTTTTGTGTAATGCTTCATAAACAGTAACATCATAACCCTTTTTAGCAAGTTCTCCAGCACAAGTAATACCTGCTGGTCCACTTCCCACTACTGCAACTTTCTTTCCATTTTTTGCAATCTGAACAGTTTTCTTTTGCCCATGTTCTGTATGATAATCAGCAACAAACCTTTCTAAACGTCCAATCCCCACTGATTCACCTTTTATCCCACGCACACATTTTCCTTCACATTGATTTTCTTGTGGACAAACACGACCACAAATAGCTGGTAAAGCATTTTCACTTGTTATGATTTCATATGCTTTCTCAAAATTCCCTTCTGCAACCTCTGAAATAAAAGCAGGTATAGGAACACCTACTGGACAGCCTTGTGTACATGGTTTATGTTTACAATTTAAGCAACGAGTTGCCTCCTCCATAGCTTGTTCTTTTGTATATCCTAAAGACACTTCTTCAAAATTCTTATTTCTCACATTTGGATCTTGCTCAGGCATTTTCACCTTTTCTAATGACATATTTGGCATTATTTTGCACCTCCCATTAAATTACACATACGATTAGCATTTTCATTAACTTGATGCTCCTCTTCAATGAACATTTTTTGACGTGCAATCAATTCATCAAAATCAACTTGTAATCCATCAAAGTCAGGACCATCAACACATGCAAACTTAATTTTTCCATCAACACTAACACGACAACATCCACACATTCCAGTTCCATCAATCATAATCGGATTTAATGATACAGATGTTTTTATATTTAATGGTTTAGTAACCCCAACAACTGCCTTCATCATTGGTACAGGCCCAATAGCAATAACTTCATCAATATTCTCTCCATTTTCTATTAATTGACTCAATTTATTTGTAACGAACCCTTTTTCTCCTAATGATCCATCATCAGTTGTAATATATACATTTTTACAAAACTTTCTAAATTCTTCTGCCATTAATACATATTGTGCTTCTCTTCCACCAATAATAACATCAACATCAACACCCATTTCTGCCAAAGCTCTTAATTGTGGATATAAAGGTGCACTTCCAACCCCACCTGCAACTCCAACAACATGTTGAGATTGATGTAATACAGTTGGTGCTCCTAAAGGACCAACAAAATCAGTTAATTCATCACCTTCATTTAATTGGGCAAGTTCTTTTGTTGAATACCCTACAATCTGATAAATAATTGTAATTGTTTCTTTTTCCCTATCATAATCTGCAATTGTCAATGGAATTCTTTCTCCATCCTCACCAACACGAAGAATAATAAATTGTCCTGGCTCACATTTTCTAGCTACATAAGGAGCATGAATTTCCATGAGTTCAACTACATCGTTCAATACCTCTTTACGTAAAATTTTATACATAACAGATTCCCTCCTCTATCTCATTTCAATCATATATTTCATGATAATCACGCATTAACAAGAAATTTAAAAAATTATATCATAATAACAATTTTTTTACAACTGTCATTAAAATAACTCTGTGTATTTTTACGAACATTTATGAGAACATTCTTGACCGAGTTCTCAATAATCGATATGATAAAGAAAAAGGAGAATTTTATGGATAAAAGAATTATATTTTTTGACATAGATGGAACATTATTAGATGAAGAAACATCAACTGTTCCTTTATCAACTATTACAGCTATCCATCAAGCTAGAGACAATGGACATATATGTATTATTAATACAGGTAGACCTATTTCAACTATTGATCAAAAAGTAAAGGATATTGGTTTTGATGGATATATTTGTGGATGTGGAACTTATATAGAATATCATCATCAAACAATTTTTCATACAGAATTACCTTATCAACTTCGAAAAGATCTCATTCAAATGATTTTTGAATGTAAAGTAGAAGCTGTTTTAGAAGGTAAGAATGGTGTTTATTTTTTATCAGAAAATCACAACCAATTCATTAATTATTTTAAACAAAAGTATATTGAAGAAGGATTTCAGGTAAGTACATTCCACCCAGGAGATATTGTTACGTTTGATAAATTTACAGTGTGGTATGATGAAAAAGCTGATATCAAACGTTTTAAAGCATTTCTCAATCCTTATTTTGAAATTATTCAAAGAGATATTGACTTTATAGAAGTCGTTCCCAAAAATCACTCTAAAGCATCAGGTATTCAAACATTAATAGAGCATTTACATATGTCATTAGAACAAACAATAAGTATTGGTGATTCTACAAATGATCTCTCTATGTTATCTTATACAAAAGAATCCATCGCAATGGGAAATAGTAACCCTCTTCTTTTTGATAATGTTACATATTGTACAAAACATACTAAAGAAGATGGTATTGAACATGCTTTAAAACATTTTCACATCATATAAATGAAATCACAAAAAAAGAACGTGGGGAATGTAAAGACAATACATTTTCATATATTGTTACGTGCTTATATGTGTTATTGTATAACAAGATTAAAGGAAGTATATGAGTTTAGTAATCATATACACCTTTTTATTTTGTTCTCTTTTTGTGGGAAAACTGTGGGGGTTAGAAAGATTTATTTCTTATTATTTAGATTCTCATCAATGAATTTTTCAAGTGCTTGTATTTCAAATCTCTTGATAGTTGTTATACTGCACCTCATAGCTTCAGCTATTTCTTTTAAACTAAGACCATCAATATATCTATACCATAAAACGAGTCTATATTTACCATTAAAATGCTTATCAATAAAATGGCTGATTTTGGCCATATTTTTCTTTATATCATTTATTTTACTTATATAACTGATGTTCATGTCTTTTTTATTATTACTTGTCCTAACTGTATCATATGAAATGCTTTTTAAATTCCTTTGCTTGTTATCGTAATATAACAACTCATCTTCAAGTTTTTTATACTGTTTAAGTCTGTCTTGTATATACTGTATTTGTCTTTGCTTCTTATTCATTCTATACCTCCAGCTAGTAAAAAAAGAGGTGTTTCATTCACCCCTCTATTCTTTATTCATAATAGGCCATATTATCATCAAGTCTTTTTTCAATAAAATCAATCATACCTACAATAGTCAGCTTATCATCTGCATAATGATTTGCTATATATGTATGAATATTGTTTTCAATCTGTTTTAGATATTGTTCTGTCTTATCTTCCCTATATGTAAGTGGAGATAATTTGTTTCCACATTCTGTAATGGCTTTATTAATTCTTTTGACTGCTACACTATCAATTAAATAAGTCTGTCCTAAATTCTTCCATTCGTCAACACTTATTGCATTGGCTTGTATTGAGGCAACTAATGAATTAATACCTGTTTGATAATTGACATTCTCTAACCTTTCTTTGATTGCTGTTGTAACAGCCTTCTCATGATCATTTAAAGCCATATGAAGAATGTCGAGCAACTCTTGACTTGTCTTATCCTTTAACTGTTTTATTTCATCCTGTGTCTTATTTCGAGCCTCTTTCTTATAATCATCAGTATATGCCTCACTGTTGATTATATTGTTTAGTTTTGTATTAATTGAATTTTCTTGTTCACTATATCTTTTTAAAATATTTAAATAATTTGATTTTTTACTCACTTTTATTTATCCTCTCTTTCTCTTTCCTTGATAAACAAAAATGACACAGCAACAACAGACAGCAACTTTCTATAATTGCCGTGTTATTCCCATGTCATATATATGTATCAAATATATAACTTCCAAGAGAGTGATCCTTGGGGTACTTGTTTTATTTATCTATCTATAGTATATCATTATTTGTTACAATGCTCAATTCATTTCTACTTTACTTTTATTTTATTTTATCTATAATAGGTGTTGGGGAGGAGCGAACTCCCCAACTTGTTAAACTTAATCTTTATTGATTATGTTTACGAACTGTGTTAAGGCTTCTCCGTTGCTAGGTTTGAAGCCTTTTTGTTCACACCACATAAAGTATAAGTTTCTTAATTCCATTTGTTATCACCTCTCTTTCTGTAAGAGGAATTGTTTCTTCCTTTACCTTACATATACATTATATAACGTTTTTCGTTATATGTCAATATAAATATAACTTATTCCGTTATCTTTTTAATTGATTTCATTATAAACATAGTATATAATGTTTATGAGGTGATAACATGGTTAAAGATAAAATTAAATCATTATTTAAAATGTTTGGAAAAACAAATCAAGATGGTGCTAACGCTTTGGATATGCCATACAATTCATTTACTAACAAATTGAATCAGCGTGGTTTTAAAACTGAAGAATTGATATTGATAGCGAAAGAAACAAACACAAAACTAGCTTTTATTGACGAAAACAATAATCCTATTATTATTTTTGATGAGAATGACTTAAAGAAAGATTGATCATTTTCTCACTGTTAAGTTAAACAGTTTCTTATCTTCCTGGTCATATGAAATGGTTGCAAAAAAAGTTGCACACAAAAGGTTGCATTAAAAAGGCCACTTAATCGTGGTCTTTTATTGTTATATATGCTTTCTTAAATCTTCCCTCATTGTTCTTTGATTGCTTTATTTTACTTGCTTTATCTTGGAGTAATGAGAGGAACTTCTTAAACTCCTCATCATTTTCATATGATACTTTTATCTTAATCATGTCAATCACCTATATATGTGAAAAACCTTAACATTTCTTAACCTTTTTACTCTTGAGGTTGCATTTAATATACTGATAAACCAACTTAAATACCTCCTTCACACCATCTTCAGGAGCATAACATACAAGATAATGATTTGTATTGGGTTTGTTATAAACAAAACTTATAGGGGCTTTCTGTATCTTAATCAAAGTCCCACCCCTTTCTTTACTTCTTCCTCCCAATCTTTTAGATCATTTAATGTTTTAGGAAGTTGTCCATCATGGGCTTGTGCATATGATTTCATGTTATGAAAAGTTGCTAAGGCATTCCATTTGATTTTATCCCTTTCACATTCTCTACCTTTCATTTCTCCAAAATTGAACGCTAACATCATACACATATAAATATCATTAGTTTTAAAATATTTAGGTATGCTTCTAATAACTCTTATATAATTTAAATTTTCAGTAAATGGTATAGCTGTTAATTCTTTTAGCCATTGATTTTGGCCACTGTAAATAGGATTGACTTTTTCACCTTTTTTAATGATGTCCTGTCTAGTATCTCTTTTACCCATCATATAGCCATATGAAAAAACTAGTCTTGATAACCATAAAGTTGATAAAGTAAGTTGTGGTGTATTACAATATTCATCATTCAATAAATTGATTTCTTTCCAGTATGGAATCCATAATGATTCATTTTTCATAACCATTTGATAAGGTGATAAATTATCCTTATATTCATAATCAGGAAATAACTCTTGTAATCTTTCATTGAAATTATAATCATTCATTTTTTTATATTCCTCTCTTTCATTCTTGAATTGAGAGTGTTACAATCCATATTGGTAGTATGGTGTAACATCCTCTCTATCGTTGATATAAAGCTATTGGCGTAGCTTATATCATGCTCTTTGTTATTGCCAGTAACAAGGAGCTTTTTATTATGTTTTGGACTTTGTTTTCTTTTACATTGTATTGGTAGTGTTTTTATATTGACGTATCTTGTTTTATGTTAGCATTATCTTTAAAAATAATATTCTAAAAAGTCTGGTCGTTGATAAACAAAAACACCCTTAGGAATATGAAATTGTTCAGGTCTACACCAATAGAACTCAACATTTCCAATATTAATCCACTTTTGAATGTCTTTCTCTGTCATCTCATTAAACCATTTCCATGATGGGATATTTTTTAAATTCATAAAACCGATTAATCTATTGCCAGTTTTTTGAAAATATGTATGTTCTATAAGATTAAAAACCATATGCATAGGTTGATTATTATATCCATAGATCATAATATTTCTATATGCTGTATTGTTGTTTTTATCCCAAAACTCACATCTAATGTATAAATTCATCCTTTTTCACCTCTCTATATATCTAAATAACTTGTTGCACTTGTTGCAGTCGTTACACTTGTTGCACATGATACACAACATGTTCATCAAGTTCAACATGTTCATCAAGTTCAACATGTTCATCAATAAATTTATATAATCTTCTCCCTCTTTGGCTTGTATCATACTCATACTCAATACCATCTTTTTGAAATAAAACTTTATTCTTTTTTATAAATAACCCTACTTTTTGAGGAGTATCTTCTATTGGCCAGTCTGTAAAATGGCTAAAATCTATAATATCTCTCGCACTCATTTCAAAACTACCATTTTTTTGTTTTAATAATTGTCTAATTGCTATAGTAATTGGATTTTGCTCATATTCAAACTGTTTGTGCTGCTGTTCCAGTACATCATAATCACCTACATACTCCCATTGAAAAGTATCTTTATTAAATGTGATCTTTAACCTTTTGCTTTCTATATCCCTACCAGTTATATTTAAAACTGCATCATTGCTATATCTATCATCCTTAGTAATAACTATTGATACATCCATAGCACCAGTAAGCCCAGTAGAGCCACTCATTTGGTCAAAGACATCACTCTCTTTTCCTTTTTTGGTATGATGAACAAGTAGGATACATATTGCTCTTTCATCAGCAAACTTCTTTAATTCATTTAAATCATCATAATCTCTATCATATGCATTTTTATTTCCCTTTTGAGGTGGCCTTATTTTCTGATAAACATCAATGATAACAAGCTTTATATTTGGTTTTGACTCTAGAATATCTTTAAGCTGTTCCATAAAACCATTAGAAAGATTTTTTACATCCTGATCACCTGTAACTATGTATAAATTACTTGGAAAATATGCACCCATGATTTTCTGCAATCTATCTTTAGGTCTTCGTTTTGTACTCTCAAGGTCAAAATATAATACATCTGATTTTACAGTGTCATAACCTAAAAACTGTTCACCCAAAGAAACATTTACGCATAATCCCAAAGCCATGAAACTTTTAAAATATTTAGGTGGTGCTCCTAAAATCCCTAAGCCTATTGGGATTAAGTCTTTTACAATCCATATAATAGGTGGTATTTCCATTACTTCCAATTGTTCTCCACTGACAAGTATAATTTTTGGTGGTTTTTCAGTCTTTTTAGGCTCTTGATATGTACTTGTTCCTTTATCATATCTATCTGTAACACTTTGATAAATAGCCTTAACTTCTTCCTTTGTAAGTGGTGGATCACATTTAGCTTTGTTCTCTTGCCACAAAGCATTTAATATAGCTTTATCAGCTAGACCTTTAGATTGCAAAGAGCTTGCTAATTTAAATAACATATCATTTCTTTGGCCTTGTATTATTTCATCTTCCATATGTAAAGGCGTATCACTTTTGGGTCCAACTGGACCTGATAAAAAACCATACACAAAGCCATCAGCTTGCACCACTGGATCGTTATTATCCCATTCATAACAACGACCATCTATTTGACTTGGTGGAGCCACTACATAACCGTTATTAGCTCTTATATCAATACCAGGATAAATATTAACCCTATTCTTAAAGTCGCCCTCAATGTAATAATATAGGTGATAACCACCACTAGGTGTTTTTACCCTTGCAGTATCAGGGAGGCCTACACCATATTCTTTTATTGACTCTAAACCTTTAGCCTCATGCTTGACATCAATATCAACAACCAACACTCCCTCACCTGTCGCAATACCTATGTTATAGTTGGGGTTAGTATTCCACCACTTTTTTATGGTGACTAAATCAGTTGTAGCCTCATTTTTCCATGATCTTAATACTTGGCTACTTTTACTATTTGGTTGCAAAGGAAATACTCTTAGGCCACTTTTAGCATAATCTAATGCACTCTCTTTTAAACTACGCACCATTGACCACCTCATAGGCCTTTAATGCCTTTGCCCTGTTACTTATATCAAAACCTAAGTAATCCCTCTTAAAACGCTCATATTCCTCTCTTGGCACCATTCTAGACTTGCCCGTTTTAATAGCTCTCATAATACCGATTTCAAGCCAAATGGAAACAACTTGTCTTGAACAATTGCAATCACTTGCTATTTGTTCCACATCTAGCATATCGGGTTTAATCATGTCCCCTACTGTATCAGTTTGGAATTCTTCCCATGTATGCTCAATCTTTCTTAATTCTTCAATTCTTACTAGAATCTCATTCATTCTTTGTCTTATTGCTTCCCACTCCTTAGCAGTATGTAAATCACTAGTATTCGATAATTTTGAATACTCTTCAGCTAATCTTGTATGCTCAAGAATGATTTTTTCTTTGTCTGTCATATCGACACCTCCTAATCTTTCAATAAATCTTGAACTTTAACATTTAATGCTTTGGCTACTTTGCCAGCTGTACCTGGTTTAATTGATTCTCCTTTTGTAATTCTTTGATATGAAGAATAATGAATACCCACCTTTTTACATAAATCATATGGATTCATGCATTCATTAGCCATTGCTAAGTTTACCTTTATAGGGTCTAATACTAATTTACTAATCAATTCAACTCACCTCCTTTAGAACCATTGACGTAACTCTTGAGTTCTGTTACTATTATATTGTAACTTTAAAGTTATGTCAACAATAAAAAAAGAACTTTAAAGTTATATATTGAGTTGTTATGTGTTATAATCACTTTGGGGTGATATAAAATGAGTGTAGGTGAAAATATAAGAAAAATTAGAAAAGAAAAAGGTTTAACTCAAAAACAATTAAGTGAATTAAGTGGAGTGCATGAAGTACAAATAAGAAGGTATGAAACAAATAAAAGCATCATGCCTAAGGTAGAAACTATTAGTAAATTGGCAAAAGCTCTATGTGTTACTACTGCTATTCTTATTGATGATGAAGATTGGGATATTTTAAAGCAAGATGAAAAAACTGTAAAAAGTTTTCTTAGTATTGCTCAAAATGAACATGATGAAATGTTACAATCAAGAAAAATAACAAATATTATTGATTATGTAAAAAGATTAGGATATAAAACTGTTACCACAGCAGACGCTTTATTATTTTATGATTCATCAAGTTACAAAATCATCACCGATAAAGAGCTACTCCAATTAGAAAGGGAAAGTAACGATTTTTTAAAGTTCAAACTTGAGGAATTGTTAAAAGAAAAAGAAGAAATACCTTACAAAAAAGATACTAAAGACTAACTCAAGTCAAAATTGACTTCAGTAGACTTCTTTATAGGAAAGCCGAAAATTCGGCTGAGCTCAATTATTAGTGGTAAAATGATGGTGTCGCATTTCGCTACTCCATGCCACATAACTATGTATTGCTCAAAATTGAGCGAAAGTCTACCTAGTGGTTAAAGGGTGTAACATTTCTTACACCCTACCACACAATCAACCTATTATTCACACCTCAAAACTTTTTATAACACATAAATAGCATGTAATAAACAAATCAAAGAAAAGGAGCATTATATTATGGGTGTTGTAAAAAGAACAAGCAAGAAAGCAAAGAAAGGTTATACATGGGAAGTTAATTTCACTTATAAAGAAAATGGAATTACAAAGAGACATTTTAAGGGAGGCTTTCAATCCAAGAATGAAGCTCTGGACTATGAAACAATGATGAAAGCTGAATTAAAGACAACAGGAAAGCTTATGCTTTGTAATAAGACAGTTGATCAAGTTTATAATGAGTTTATTGAATTAGGATGTGAAAGTTATCAGGAGAACACAATTCAAGGAACAAAGGCATATTATAAAAGACATATAAAAGAAAAGTTTAAAGATATACCTATTATTTCCATAGATTATCAAATGCTTCAAAAATACTTTAATTCTTTAAAGAATAATGGCATTGAGACCAATAAGCATATTAAAGCTACACTAAGTAGGATATTTATATATGCTATAAAAGTAGGTTATGTCAAAGTGAACCCCTTGTTATATGTCTCAATTAAGGGAATTGAAAAGCATAGAGACAATATGCAAGTACTTTCATACAATGATTTCTATAATCTTGTAGAATTATTGAATACTCAAAGTGATTTCAAATACCATGCCTTTGCTATGGCCATACAAATTGGCTATTACACAGGTTTACGAATTAGTGAAGTCTTTGCCCTGGAAAAGAAAGATATAGACTTTGAACATGATGAAATAAATGTTAATAAAAAGCTGATATATAATGGTTTAAAAAAAGAGGAACTCTATGTATCAAATAAATTAAAGTCTAAAAAGTCAAAGGCTATTATCCCTTTAGCATTCAATTTAAAGAAAGTCCTATTGAGGTGGTTTTATGAAAATCCATACGAAATGATCATATGTGATGAACTAGGTTATTATATCCAACCAAAGAACTTCAATAACCAAGTGAAAAAAGCTACTAAAGAATTATCTATTGATTTCCATTTTCATATGTTGAGGCATACATTTGCTACAAACTTAGTAAATAGTGATGTTAATTTAAAAACGGCTCAAGAATTGATGAGACACAGTAATATCAATACAACAATGAGCGTATATACACACATCAATAATCAACACAAATTAGATACTTTAAACACAGTTTTTAGTTCTATGTGTGGGGATTTTGTGGGAAAAAGTATTTCTTAAAAAGATTAAATTAAAAAAGTATTGATAAAATCAATACAATCTTAATTCTATATAAAGTAAAAAGAACGTGGGGAAACGTTCTTTTTGTTTATAGACGATTGAATATTCAGGGAGAGGGGTCGCCTATATTTTTATTATATGTCTTTTCTTAAGACACCTATATATTAACCTTGTCATATGAATTCTCTGTGAACAATTTATTCATTTTACACTTTTTGTAATTGACCCTGACAAATTTTCAACTGAACATCTAAACACATTGCAAATTCTTTAGAATGTGTAACAACAATAACACACTTATTTTTTTCATGAGCCAGTTGGACAAACGTATCAATAATCCCTTTAGATGTTTCTTCATCAAGATTTCCTGTTGGTTCATCACAAAGAATTAAATCAACATCTTTAGCCATTGCTCTTGCTATAGCAACTCGTTGTTGTTGCCCACCAGAAAGTTTACGAATATCTCGCTTACTTTCATCCTCATTTAAACCTAATTCTTTTAATAATTCTATGACTAATGCTTTCTTATTTGAAGTATGGATATGTGCTATATCCATAGCGTTCATAACATTTTGTATAGAATTCATATAAGTAATAAGATTATATGATTGAAAAACAATAGAAACATGATTCTTTCTATATTTTGTTAAACCTATTTTTGCAATATCTTTTCCTTTATAAAGAATTCTTCCACTTTTGGGATTATCCAATCCACCTGCCAAAACAAGTGATGTTGTTTTTCCACTACCACTTGCTCCAATAATTGCATAAGATTTTCCTTTTTCAAAATGATAAGTTGCATCTTTTAAAATATTGACTTGTTTATTACCATCTTTATAATAATAACAAACTTTATCAAAGCTCAATATAATATCATTCATAACTACATCTCCTTTCTTATTAATATTTCTCTTGGTGATAACCTCAAAATATAAACAGAAGGTAAAATAATAGATACAATACAAATTAATCCTGTAATTTGGACAAGTTGTAAAATAGTTTCTGTTGTTAATGAAACATCAAGAGCAGTATCTGTTGGTGCTTGCATCGCTTTATCAAAAATAGTTTTTTCTTTAAATTTATCATTAGATGATAATGTTTGTTTTTCATTATCACTTATTTCCATTTTGGGTTGTTCTTGTTGGTTTTGTGAATTTTCCAATATTGAACTCATGACATTAGAAACCATCTTTCCAGTTCCTAAAGATAAAGCAAATGCTAAAGAAAAAACAATACCAATTTCAATTAATTGTTGTAATATAATTTTTAATTTTGATTGTCCTAAAGATAAGAAAACACCAAATTCATAAAATCTATGTCGTAATGTTAAAATCAATACTAAACACAAAATAAAGCTTCCTGTTATTATAACAATCCATAAGAAAATTGTTGCAAAAGATTGCATATTTTCTAATGATGAAATACTTCTTTGATAACTATGATCATTAGCATCTAAAGTATATATATCAAAATCAATTATTTTCTTTGATTGAGCTAATTCTTTAAATTCATTAATATGCTCTGGATCATCTAAATAGTATGTTGCACTTGATATATCAGTCGTACTATTATTCAGTTTTTGAGCAGTTTTTAAGCTTGTATAAATTTGATTTATTGGATTTTGACGATTACTCATCATTCCTCCCATTTGACTTGTTGTTTCTACCTCATATATTCCAACAACTTTTAAAGTCTCTGAAATTTCTTCATCATCATGTGTTGCAATAACTTGAAATGTAGAGCCAACTTTTAAATCATTATCATTAGCTAAATTAACTTCTATAACACAATTCTTTGTCTGATTATCTTTCTCGGTTAATAATCTACCACTCTTTAATACATAATTTTCTTTTGTAAATTCACTGACATAAGCCATTGTTGTATATCCTACAACTGTAAAGTCATTTTGATCTAACATTCTTGATTGACTAACTGGTGGCATTTGTTTCTTTGGTTCTGTACTCTCCTCTAATTCATTTGTTTTAACTGGTTCAATATCATCACTTGATACACTTGTATTCACCATATAATTATAATGATCAACATATTGTAATTCTTTTAACGAATCAGCCATTTCTATAGTCATTGGTTGAATTGTCGCATCTAACGCTTCACCTTTCTCACGTCCTTTCATCATATTTCTCATGTTATAGGAAAGGGTAACCTCACTTCCTAAAGATGTTCTGACTTGTTCCATTGATTTTGATGTTGCATTTTGGATAGATAATCCTGCAATGACAAGATTTGTTATAATACACATCAGAATAAATAAAATAAGTGTTTTTCCAATATTCTTTTTAATACTCAAATAAGCATTTTTTATCATAAACAATCCTCCTCTCATAACACTTATTTTAATTAAGAAATTTATTTGAATAGTCAAGAGAATATGTGAAAAGATATTATATAAAGAAAATATTTATCTTAAACAATGAAATATATCATTTTATAATGATTAATGATATACTTTTATAGAGGTGATTTTGATGAGTATCTTAAAAAAATTAGAAATTGGACATAACTTTTCTTCATCTGAAAAAGCAATTGCACAATATATTCTTACAAATACAGAAGAAGTACTGAATCTTTCAACTGTCAAACTTGCTCAAAAAACATATACTTCTCCTGCTACTATTGTTCGTTTATGTCAGAAATTAAATTATAAAGGATATAATGATTTTAAAATAGATTTAGCAGCTAATTTGCAATATGTTTTATCACATCATGAAAATATTAATGCTAATTTTCCTTTTGATAAAAAAACGAATACTTCACATATAAGCAATACAATTGCTCGTCTTTATAAAGAAAGTATTGATGAAACAATTCATATAATAGATCAAGAACAATTACGTAAAAGTATTTTACTTTTGGATAAAGCAGATGTTATTGATATATATGGAGTCTCTGGTCCATTAAGAATGGCTAGTGATTTTCAATATAAAATGTTTAGAATTGGAAAAAATGTTAATATTGCCCCTATGGTTAATGAACAATTATTTCAAGCTGCACTATCAACCCCTAAACATTGTGCCATCCTTGTTTCCTATTCAGGAGAAACCGAAGAAGTGATTAATGCTGCTAAAATACTCAAAAATCAAAAGACACCAATGATTGGTATTACATCTTTAGGAGAAAATCAACTTTCTCAATATTGTGAATATGTTTTAAATTTAGACAGTCGAGAACAAATTTATAATAAAATATCTACATTAGGTTCTACAATTTCTATTCATTTAATCTTTGATATTTTATATACTGGCATATTCTCTAGACATTATGAAGAATCATTTCAAACTAAATATCAAACAGATATCTTAATCGATCATAGACTAAAAAAATAACTCTAAGATACATATTCGTATCTTAGAGTTTTAAATTTATAATATCTTTTATTCATTTTAAACATATTTCTTTTTAATAACGATATACATTCCTACTGCACATAATCCTAAAATCATATATGGCACTAATAAAGTAGAATCACTTGTTTTTATTTTATGTGTTGTATCAACCATATTACCTAAAACATTACTATTTATATCAACTTTATTATCCTTTCTTTTTTCTAGTGCATGATATGCTTTTTGTAATTGTTCAATGAATTCCTTATACTCATCTTCTGTTAAATCATCTTTTAATTTTTCTTTAATACTTAAGATTGTCTTTTTCAAAGAAGCTATACTCTTTGTTGTATAAGATGATAAATCTTCTTTTTCAATTTGAGTAATTAAAGTATTAACTGTATTTTTATTTCCTTTATATTGTAGTTGACTATAACTTTCTAAAATCAATGTATAATAATCATATAATTTTTGAGTTGTTATATCACTTCTCTTTAAATATGCTTCTGTTTCTTTTAAAACTTTATTAAATTGTTTTAAACTTGCAGTTGTATACATACTCAATTCTTTATTTTTTAATTCTTTCACTTTTTCTTCAACTAAATCATAATCACTTTGTTTAACCAACATAGTATTAACATGATTCAATTTAGTTATAGCATTTTTAATATCATCTTTAGAAGAATCATCATTAATTGATTTTTCAATATCAGCAATAACTTCTAACATTTTTTGATAAGAAATTTTAGTATATAAATCTTTATCCAACTGTTTTAAAATTTCTAATTGTTTATCTAATGTTGTTCTATCTTCTTTTAATTCTAATCCATTTACACTCTTAACCAAAGCTTCTAAAGTATCTTTAACTTCAATAACTAATAAATCTTTTATCTCTATTACTTTTTCAGCTTTGTCTAATGCTTTTGTTATATCTTTAAATTTTGATGGTTTATATAAATGATAATCTAAATTTTTAACATCTTCAATTTTTTGAATAAGTGTATTATATAATCCTTCATCACCATCAAATGTTAAAGTAATTGGTTGAGTCAAAGCAACTTTAGAATGACTATCTTTTAAATCTTCAACTCTAATAACAACGTCTATTAATGTAGCATGAATAGGTAAATAAACATTTCCTTTCAAGTCTATAATCTTTTCATTTGTTGAAGACTCAATCATAAATTTATATAAATCTGATGTTGGCAACTGAATCTTTCCATCTTTTACTTTAAGTTCTTTTAATTCATTAGCAATCTTAAATTTATTTTCATCAACAACTTTTACATTAAATGTTGTCATTTGCCCATCAACTTCTGCAGTAATTGTAGCTTCTCCTGCTTTTTGAGCAATCATTTTACCATTTACAATTCTTACAACTCTTTCATTTGAACTTGTATAAACTGGTAATGGATATGTTGCATTTTGAGGAGTAACTTTAACTGCTAATTCAACTTCTTGTCCAACATATAGTTCTGATGTATTCACATCAAATGCAACATCTTCAACATTCACAATATTTCCATTAGCATAAATTTCTAATTCATAAATTGAATATCCATATTTATTAATTGGTTTTTTACCATTTATTTTGACATATCTAGCATCTATACTTTCAAAGTTAATAACATCATTATAAGTTCCACTTATATTTCTCATTTCTTTTAAAAGTTTAAATTGTTGATCTTCTCCTGCAACTTCAATATCATAATCTAATGCTCTAGCATTTTCCCAAAAGATTTTAATTGTATCAATAGCTTGAACCTTACCCATATCCACAACAATAGGCTCTGTTATACTTGAGCTTTGTCTTGATCCCCATCTTGTAGAATAATCACCATCAACAATTAATTCTGGTGTTCCTGTTTGAGTTGTATTTGTTGTTACAGTTTTCTTTAAAGCGTAATTTTCAGTTAAAACATTAACAGGTATTTTGATGTATTCATCTTTATTTAAACTAATTGTTATCATTGTACTTCCAACACTAATACCACTAACAACTCCATTTTCATCTACTGTTGCAATAAAAGGATCTGCACTTTCAAATTTTAAATGGCTATTGGCATTTAATGGTGCTACTCTTGTATTTATTTTGATTTGATTTCCTACATTAACACTTAAACGTTTATCTAGAACATTAAAATGATGAGCATCTTCATCTAATGAATTGTAAACAATTTCTGCTTTTGCAATCATAGGATTATAAATCTTTGAATCATTTTTTATTTCAAATTTGACAAAATTATATTGATTTGTATTTACTGATGCTTTAACTCTATATTTAGAAAAATCACTTGCACCTGGAGCTGTTCCAATTTTAGTAATTGTAGCATCAATTAAATCATAATTCATTCCATCTTCTGACATATAAATACTTGCTTGATCAGAAGTAAATGTAGAATTACTAAATGCTTCAAATGTAACTTGTTGAATTCCATTATATGCATAAACAACACTTTGCGGAGTATCATCCATTCTTTTAATTAATGGAGCTTCACCAAATTTCCCTTGATTATTTTCATATGTAAATGCTCCATAGTCATACATTAAATCAAAGTTATTCATCTCATCAACAAAATACCCTCCAACAACTTTTATTGGATAATATGTTGCTAAGGATTGATCCTCTGTTTCAACTACAACTACAACTTCTCCTACTTCATTAGCTGTTAATACTCCATTTTCATTAATTGTTGCCTTAGTTGTTGCACTTCCGTTCGTTTCAACAACTTTATATGTAACATTTTGTGAAAATGATGAAGGTAAAACAGTGGCATGGAATGGCAAAGTTTCTCCTACTACAATAAATTCTTCTTGATTATCTAATTTAATTTCTGAAGCTGTTTGTTCTCCATAGGAAATTGTACCTCCCCCATATTGAGGATCATAAGTATCATAACCTCTACTTTTCATTGTTATTCTTAAATATTGATAATTTTGTTGTACATCTAATGATTTTGGTGTAACTACAAATGGATACCAACTTGAGCTTAATTGACTTTGAATTGCAAAATCTAACTCTACAGATTCCCAAGTTTGTCCATCTTTAGAAACATCAATTACAAAATTTCCTGATGATGGTAAAAGTGATTTTCGTGAAAATACTTTCAATTCAAAATCAAATATACCATTTGCATTATATGTAATAATACCAGGATTTCCATTAGCATTACTATCACTACGTTTTATAGTTTTAGTATTGTTAAAGTTAGCTGAATTATCATCTCTAACAATTCCTTCATATGTTCCAACATCTAAATTATCTAAATTCTCTATTAAAGTTTTCGTTGTTGTTGACTTCATATCTATACTTGCATTGATTTCTGGATGATCTTTCACATATCCAACAACTTTAAATTGTCCAGCTCTATTTGCTATTAATTTTCCTTCAGTATTGATACTAGCAATATTTGAATCATTTCCAAAATAATCTGTTACTTTCCATACAATTTCAGCTGTTGAAATAGATGGTGTAAATTCTGTTGTCATTTGATATGTTTCACCAACAACTAATTTTTGAGTTTTTGTTTCTTCATTAATTTTTATACCAGTAACATTAGGTAATTGCCCTGTTGTTAATGTTATTGGATGACTTTCACGATTATGCCCTAATGTTGTAAAAATCATACATGTATTTGCAGGCATAGTTACTTCTAATCCTTCAGATAAATTAACATTATTTAAAGTATCATAGACCTCTAATTGATCTTTCTCATTCATTGGTCTATTACCATCAAAATAATAATATTGATTTAAAGTTATATTTCCTTTAGCATTTGGTACATTTAAATTTACTTTTTGTTCTTTATTTGATGTATTTACAATTGCCATACTTAAATCTGCTTTATTATTACCTCTAGGTATTATTCCCGAAGTTGCTCTTACTTGATCAATCCCACTATCAGTTGTTTCTAAAATTTGCATACCTGCTGGGAAATAACGACAAAACATTGACCAAGTATAGTACCAAGGTTTTAGTCTTTCATCACTTGCTTTGACAGTATTAGCTCTATTTGTTACTCCTGCTTCAGCATTTTGAGCAGCCATTTCTTC
This sequence comes from uncultured Erysipelotrichaceae bacterium, assembly GCA_910588075.1. GTDB lineage: Bacteria > Bacillota_I > Bacilli_A > Erysipelotrichales > Coprobacillaceae > MGBC163490. The sequence goes on from CAJUOS010000025.1 coordinate 18,895, forward strand.
ACCAAGTTCATTCCAAAATCCCCAAATTTTAATATCATTGTCTATTGAAGGATCACCAGTTGGTGTATGAACTTTATATGCTCTTCCTTCTTCTGTTTTTGCTGCAGGTCCATACTTATTTTTAAAAGTATTAACAATATCATTATGTTGAACATGCATACTATCTTCAAATCCCCATACACTTCCAAATTTCATTCCTGCACGTGTTGCTTGTAAAGCATAATCAAAGATATCAACACCATAATCATAATTTCTAGCATTTAATTGAGAATCGCCAGGTCCTGTTCCAGAAAGTCCCATTTCTCCTATACCAAACCCTTCTTCTTTAACCTTTGGATCCAATTCTTCTGCTGCTGCTTTCCAATTTTTTAACTTTGTTTCAATCAACCCAGATTCAACTTCATTTTTAGGTGAATATCTATGAATTTCAGTCAATTCAATCTTATCCTTCAAATCTTCGCTTTTTGCTTGTTTAATCCATGCTTCTTGTTTATCATAAACATCTGGACCTACAATTTTAATATTTCTAATAGCCTCAACATCTGATTCATCCATCATTTTTCTTAATTGAGTAATACCTTTTTTCCACATATCATATGATGTTTGATCAGTTCCACCATTATCTCTCACATAATAATTTGGCTCATTAATCATATTATAGTATTTAATACATGTATATCCTTTTTCAACAATTAAATAATTCAAACAATCAAGAATCATTCTTTGCCAAACTGGATTATCCCATTTCACTGTTTTTCCAAATTCAGTATAAGAAAGTAATCCTCTTTCACCAATACTTCTCCATTCTCCTAACATAATAGGAACATTATTTTTTTCAGCAAAATCTAAAATTTTACATACTCTTTTCATCATAACAGAATCCCAATCATAAATAGGATTATTATTTTCATCAAATCCTGTTACATAACTATCGCCATCATGTAACATTACACGCATAATATTAGGTTTTAAAAAACCAGCTTTTTCATAAAAAGATTCCCATTGCTTATCAGTATAATCAAATAAATCACTAGGATCCCATTGTACTCCAAAACCTTCAAAATCTTTAGTAATTATTTGATCAGTATCCATATATATAGTTGCCTTATTAGAATCTATAGCATATATATTATTCAATGCTCCCATCACATTTGCCATTATCATAGACAAAGATAATGTTGATACAAATATTTTTTTACCAAATTTTTTCATACTTTCTCCTCCTTCATATATTAATATTATCATTTTCTTTTATTTAAACAATATCTATGAAAGTGTTTTCAATAACATTTCACTTTTCATTTCATATTTTATAACAAATATGAAAAGTCTTTTCATTTCACATCTTTTTTTATTTATTCAACAAAAAAAGATAATTTATTTTTATAAATCATCTTATCAAATCTATATTAAATTATTTTTGAATATTATCTTCTACTCCTGTTTGAATAACATAAATTTCATTAGGTACACAAACAATTTGTTTACTACTTCCTTGATTAACCCAACCTACTTTTTCACAATCATGATTTGGGCATTCAACATTGATAGCATGATATTTTCCATCTTTCACTTCTAATGAAAAATTTCCATAACTTCCTTTCAATGTATATACCTTATCAATTTTTATATCTATTGTTTCTACTACCTGATTTTTATAATAAACTTCTACAACCTCTTTCTCTCCTTGTAGTAATTGAAAAACAAAATATCCTCCACCTATAAGCAACACCAATATAATAATAACTATTAAATCCTTTTTTTTCATTCTTCTTTCCTCTCTAATAATCCATATAGCTTTTTTAACGGTGTTACCATCAAAATACTATAAAAACTTATTGCTCCAAAAACATTTAAAAACCAATCATCAATATCTGCTGAACCAGTTTGCAATATCATTTGTAACAATTCTACTCCTGCAACTAAAAAACTTATCGTTATAAAAAAAACGAACCACTTTCTCTGAATCCTAAAAAATACAGGTAAGAAATATGCCATTGGCATAAATATGATTAAATTTCCTATTATATTTATTAAAATACTTTCTAAACTTAATATTCCTAATTGATATCCATGAACAAATATACGAATAGTTCTCATAAATTCAAGATTAATAAGATCAAATCCTATTAAATGCTGTGCATTTCTCCCAAAATCAGGATCAAATAATAAAACATATCCTAAATTTAATATATATATCATAAATACAATAACGTGTGCTCTATAAATACTTTGATATTGTTGACTTTTTTCTCTTTTATAAATATGAAAAAAAGTAAACCCAACAATTGAAATCATTTGTGTGGATATCACAATAATTTTTTGTAATACTGTAAACGTTAATTCTTCAGATAATATATAAATAAATTGTGTTCCAAACGCTATTATTAATATCAATAAGAAAAAATATTTTATTTTCTCCAATTTTATCACCTTAAATTTATGTTATTAAAGTCTATCAAATAAGTCAACTCTTTTTTTCTCATAATAATACTTTTATAAATGATCAAAAAAGTATATAATAAAGAAAAGGAGGAGAATATTATGATTAAAATTATGTTAGCATGTAGTGCTGGTATGTCAACAAGTTTACTTGTAACTCGTATGGAAAAATCAGCAGCTGAAAAAGGATTAGAATGTAAAATTTGGGCAGTAAGCGAATCTGCATTAGTAAGTGAATATGCTGCAGATCCTGCAGATGTTATTTTGGTAGGCCCTCAAGTAAGATTCCGTTTAAATGCTATTAAAGAACAAGTTAAAAATGCTATTCCTGTTGATGTTATTGATATGCGTACTTATGGTATGATGGATGGAGCAAAAACTTTAGACCAAGCATTAAAATTAATTGAAGATTTTAAATAATAATTAAGAAAGAGTTTTGATTAAAGCTCTTTTTTATTTTGTAAAATATTTTTTATAACTTGTCTTATTTCTTTCATTCGTACTTCTTCAAATAATGGGTGATCTTTTAACCATTTTCTATTTAATGGTGATGGGTGTGGTAAAACATATAAAGGTTTTCCTTTATATGTATGATTATTAAAAACAAGATTTTCTAATGGTTCATCTTTAAAGAAATACTGTGCAGCATAACTTCCTATAACAATATATATTTCTGGTTCAATAATTTCTAATTCACGTTTTAAAAATAAATCTGCACACATAACACTTGGAGGATTATCTCCTGTTGTTTTTGCTTTTCCAGGATAACATCTTCCCACAGATGTAATATAAAAATGATGAGGATTATCAAACTCTTCTCTTGTTATATGATACCAATCATTAAGAAGCTTTTTTCCACTTATATCATTAAATGGTTTTCCTGTCTCCATTACTTTTTTTGATGGAGCTTGGCTAATTTGCATAATTAACGAATCTTTTTGTCCTTGAAATATTGGATGTGGCATATTATCAAATATATCTTTACATCTATCACACGTTACTAAATCTCTTTTTAACTTTTGAAAATCGTCCATTTTTATCTTCCTTTATTCATATTCTTTTCTTTATTTTAGCATTTTTCTTAAAGATTATGCTATTAAATTTTTTATAACAAAAAAGATGTTACCTTGAAAAAGTAACATCCTTTCTATTCTTATTTTTTATCAATTTTTGCTTCTTTTGGAGCAAACTTTGTTTCATAATCATAAATTGTTCTTAAAATTGCTTCCATATCTACTACCATTGGCATTCTTGGATTAGCTGGAGTACATTGATCTTCATAAGCATTCATTGCAATTCTATGAACCGATTCTTCCCAAGCTTCTTTTTCAATACCTTGAGATTTAATGTTGCAAGCAACACCAACTTTAGCACATAATTCTTCACATGCATCAGCAAACATTCTTACACCTTCTTCAGGAGTTTTTGGATTTAATCCAATTAATTGAGCTAATTCCATGTATTTAACATCTGCTTTATAGTTTTCAATCTTAGGCCAAATATTTAACTTAGTTGGAATAGTACCATTATATCTAATAACATGTGGTAATAAGATACCATTAGTACGTCCATGAGGAATATGCCATTCTCCACCAATTTTATGAGCTAATGAGTGGTTCATTCCTAAGAATGCATTTGCAAATGCCATACCTGCAATTGTTGCAGCATTATGCATTTTTTCTCTTGCTTCTGGATCATTTTTACCATTCTTAACTGATTTTTCTAAGTAATCAAATACTAATTTAACTGCTTGTTTTGCCCATCCATCAGTAAAATCAGATGCTAAAATTGAAACATAAGCTTCTACTGCATGAGTTAATACATCAATTCCTGTATCAGCAGCAATTGAAGCTGGTAAACTCATAACGAATTCTGGATCTACAATAGCTACTGTTGGAGTTAAAGCATAGTCAGTTAATGGATACTTTTTATTTGCTTTTTTATCAGTAATAACTGCGAATGGAGTTACTTCTGAACCAGTTCCTGAAGTTGTAGGAATACAAATTAATCTTGCTTTCTTTCCTAATTCAGGGAACTTAAATGCACGTTTTCTAATATCCATGAATTTTTGTTTGATATCATCAAAGTTAACTTCTGGATGTTCATACATTAACCACATAACTTTAGCTGCATCCATTGCTGAACCTCCACCTAAAGCAATGATAACATCAGGATTGAATTTTCTCATTAATTCAACACCTTCCATAACTGTATCAATGCTTGGATCTGGTTCAACATCAAAGTATAATTCTATATCTACTTTATTTCTTCTACGTTTAATTGCATCTTCAATCTTAGCAACATATCCTAAATTATACATACCATGGTCAGTAACAATCATTGCTTTTTCCATGTATTTCATATCTCTTAAATATCTAATTGAATTTCTTTCAAAGTAGATTTTTGGAGGAAGTTTAACCCATTGCATATTGTTATTACGTCTCCCTATTCTCTTAATATTTATTAAGTTTACAGCACTTACGTTATTAGAAACAGAGTTATGTCCATAAGAACCACAACCTAAAGTTAATGATGGAATAAATGCATTGTAAACAGAACCAATACCACCAAATGTAGATGGGGCATTTTCAATAACACGAATTGCTTTACATTTTAATCCAAATTCTACTGAAATATCATGATTTTGTGTATGAATTGCAGCAGAGTGACCTAAACCATTAAATTCTACCATTGCAGCAGATTTAGCAATACCATCTTCAGTTGAAGAAGCTTTTAATACAGCTAATACTGGAGATAATTTTTCTCTTGTTAATGGTTCATTTGGTCCAACTTCTTTACATTCAGCAAGAAGGATTTGAGTATCTTCAGGTACTTTAATTCCTGCTTGTTCAGCAATCCAAGTTGCAGGTTTACCAACAACTGCAGGTAATACACCTTTGTCTTTATCTGGGAACATATAATTTTCAAGTTTTGTTTTTTCTTCCCCATTGACCCAATATACTTTAAAACGACTAATTTCTTCTTTAAATTCTTTATAAATTTCATGGTCAACAATTGCAGCTTGTTCAGATGCACAAATCATACCATTATCAAATGATTTTGATAAAACAATATCATTAACTGCTCTCTTTAATACACATGATTTTTCAACATATGCAGGAACATTTCCAGCTCCTACACCTAATGCAGGTTTACCACAAGAGTAAGCAGCTTTAACCATTGCATTACCACCAGTTGCTAAAATAGTAGCAATTCCTGGGTGATTCATCAATGCAGTTGTCGCATACATTGATTTCATTCCTAACCATTGAATACAATCTTCTGGAGCTCCAGCAGCAACTGCAGCATCTCTAATCACTTTTGCAGCTTGCACTGAACATTCATATGCAGATGGATGGAATGAGAAAATAATAGGATTTCTCGTTTTTAATGAAATTAATGATTTAAAAATAACTGTAGAAGTTGGATTTGTTGTTGGAACAATACCACATACAACACCAACTGGTTCAGCAATTTCAGTAACACCTGTTAAAGGATCTTCACTAATAATTCCTACAGTTTTTAAGTGACGAAGATTGCTTGTTACATATTCACAGGCAAATAAGTTCTTAACAGCCTTATCTTCAAATACACCTCTACCTGTTTCATTAACTGCTGCTTCTGCTAAAACACCATGTTGGTCTAATCCAGCAACAGAACATTTAGCTACGATATAATCTACAGCATCTTGATCAAATGATTCAAATTTGTCTAATGCAACTAATGCTTTTTGTACTAACTCATCAACATGAGCATCGATTTGTTCATTAGTCCATTCAACAGCCTTTGGGGCTTCTTGTTTTACAGCTTTTTTTTCTGCCATTTTTCTTCCTCCAAATATAATATCTTTATAACGTAAATATACTATATTCCTTGTGAAAAAACAAGCAAGATAACAATATTTCATAAAATAAAAAAAGACTTTTTTAATGAAAGCCTTTCCTTTTTATACTTTAAATATATGTTAAACGTTTACCTCAAAATATCATTTATCAAACTTACTTTGAACAATGCAGATAATTGCTTTTTGTGTTGTTAAAAATTCTTTATAATAAGTCAAAAAAAGAAAGCAAAGCCTTCTTTATAAAATATATATAATATATGAAATGTATGAAATCAACATAAGAAATGCTCCATATTTCTTAAGTTTCATATCTTTTCCAATAAATAACATAAAGAGAATAATTGCACCTATTGAAATAACCCCATCAATAATAAAACTACTTGCAAACGGAATTCCTTGAGGAGCAACTAATGAAGCCGTTCCCAATACAAATAGAATATTGAAAATATTACTTCCAATAATATTTCCTATAGCAATATCATTCTTTCCTTTAAATGATGCACTTACTGAAGTTACCAACTCTGGTAAAGATGTTCCAATAGATACTATTGTCAATCCAATAATACGATCAGCAACACCAAATTCCTTCGCTATATAACTTGCCGAATCTACTGTTACTTGACTTCCAACAACAACACAAACAATACCTAATACTATCATTATTATTAATTTCCATAAACGATCATTTTCATCTAATTCAGGAATATCATCTACTGCTGTATCATCACCTTTTTTTGTTAAACGATACAAATAGAATAAGAAAACAAGAAAAAATGCCCATAATATGCAACCATCTAATTTTGAGATACTACCTCCTAAATATCCTAATGTTAATAAAACAATTGTTATTAATATGACAAAAGGTGTTTCAATAAAATAAGTATTCTTTTTAATTGTAAGTGCTCCAATAATTCCAGAAACACCTAATATCAATAAAACATTGGCTATATTGCTTCCAATAATATTTCCGATTGCTATTCCTGCTGTTCCTTTAAATGATGAAGCAATACTCACTGCAGCTTCAGGTGCACTTGTTCCAAATGCAACAATTGTTAATCCAATTACAATTTGTGGAATGTTTAACATTGCTGCTACTTTTGATGCCCCTTCAACAAAGACATCTGCACCTTTAATTAACAAAATAAATCCTACAATTAATAATACAATATTCAATATCATCTTTTTTCCTCCTATTACTCAAAAATAAAACAAGACTTTTATACCATTATTAAAAATAACGATATAAAGGTCTTGCTAACCACAAATGTGTCCACCTCATCCGGTTATTTAACGTGATGACGAATGAAGTACGAAGAAGCTACTCCCCTTTGTTATGAAGTAGTATATCATAAATATACATAAAATCAAGTCTATTCAGTAAATTATCGTATTCATAAATTCTACAAAATTTGATAAATCATAACCATCAAAGGCATTGTTATAATACTAAATATAACACTCATCACATTCATAACACTTGCATATCCAGGATGCTTGTTATACAACTGAGCAAATTGTGTTATTGTTGCTGCAGCAGGTGCACTGGCTGCTAAAATAGTAATAAGAAATATTTGTATAGCATCTTTTGATAAGTTTGTTAATCCACTCAATTTAAATAAAAATACAATAATTAATGGAAAAACAACCAATCGCATAAGACAAATAAAATAAGTTCTTTTCTCACTGAAAATATCTCTAAAATTCATGTTTCCTATCAACATTCCAATAACTATCATTGCAACTGGTCCCATCATTGATCCCACTTTATCTATGGTCGTTAATACTAAATTTGGTAATTGAATTTGTGAAAAGAATATAAATAAACCAATTATAATAGCTAACACATTAATATTTAAAAATATTTTTTTAAAATCATAATTCTTTTCATTGCAAACTAAACTTTTAGCATGTGTCCATAATAAAATTGTTTGAATAACCATATACCCACTTGTATATAATACCCATTCTTTTCCCAATATAGCACCCACAAGTGGTATAATTAAATTTCCAGAATTTGAATAGATAATTGTCGCTTTTTCTATTGGCGCAAAACCAAATATTTTTGCTAATATTTCAGTTAATGGGATATAAATAAGATGAACAATAAATGCTCCTAAAAAAGCTAATCCTAATCCCATTAATTTATCTGGTGTATATTCTATTGTAAATGACGTAATAATTGCACATGGTGAAACAACAAATAACAATAATTTTGATAAAACTTTACTATCATCAGTTGATAATGTTTTTGTTTTAACCAATAAAAAACCAAAAAATATCATAATAAATAACTGACATATCTGTTGTACTAATAAAAGACTTAACTCCATTTCTAATCTCTCCTTGCATTAAGTATATATCAATTTCCTCAAGTTTATAAAATTATTTCATAAAAAGAAAACATATTTTATATCTTTATTAAAATTCTATAAAGTCTTTATTTTTGAAAATAACTTAGAAATGAAATAGAAAATGGATATTATAAAACATATGAAAAGGCTGAATAAACACTCCAGCCTATTAATGATTATTATATTATTTTATTTTAATCATTTAAAATTAATATAAATTTTTTATATCTTTCTTTTTTCAAAAAGTACAGCTATTAAGCCACTAGAAATAATAATTAAAGTTGTCCATAAATAAATCAAAGTCCTATCTTCAGTTTTGGGAATACTGTTATGAGACTTATTTGGTTTTGTTGGTTTTGTTGATTCTATTGGTTTCACTACAGTATCAGGTTGATTGTGTTCTGGTAAACTTGGTTTATCTTCTGTATTTTTTATATGATTATGGAAAACAACCATTCCCATTTCATTAGTTATTTTTCCTTTTGCATTTTCACTGGTAACAGTATAACCAAAAGTATCATTTTCTACAACTGAATAACCTATATTTTTAGGTAATCCTTTTATAGTTACACTCTCTCCATTGGCAAGTTCAAAAACTGCTATACCATTGACAAAGTTTAGTTCACCATAAACTCCATTAATAGAAGTATCATCTAATGTTAAGGTAAAAGGAAATTTATGATTTTTGTTAACACCATTATCAGAAACTGTATTTGTTATAACTAATCCTCCTAAACGTTCATTAGTTACTTCAATTTCTGTGTTCATCTGATATTCAACTTGAATAGAAACACTACCATCAATTAATCCTAAAGTATTTTCATCACCTTTATTTGTATTAAGCCAATCAGCTGTTTTTTGCAACGCATCTTCAACAAATTCAATATCTTTATAATCTTGTAAATTTCGATCAAAATAAGTAAGTTTCACTTTTTTAATGGTCATCTTATCAGCAGAATTTTCTGTAAGTGAAACATTTGGTGAATATCTATCAATATATGTTACATTTGGAGTAGATTTCACTTCTTTTCCTTGAGAAGTTACAAACTCTGGTGTCCCACCAGTTAAAGATACTGTATTTTCAATATGAAAACCATATGAATTCTTTTCTAATAAATAATTTTCTTCAGTTTTCTTCTGAACTAGACAATAATATCCAGCTGGTAACTTCTCTTGTATCATTACTTTACCATTTTCATCTGTTATATAATCTGTTTGATTATAGAGTTTTTGTGGCACATACTTTCCATCTACTAAATCAGCTGAAAATAAATGAAAAACTGCTCCTTTTAAGCCAATACTGTCTTTAGAAGAATCTAATACTTTTAAAGATATAACTACATCTGTTGGTAATGATGTAAGGGTAACAGGTGTATAAATTCTAATTGGTTGTTTGATCAAAGAATTTAATGGGCTACTTATAACCTCAGACATATCAAACGTGTCAACTTTGTAACCTTTAAGTTGACTATCATCTGCACCTGAAAATTCAATTTTTACTTCTCCACTATGTGTTAAATCATTTAAAACAATTTTTTCTTTTGTATAAGTTTTTAAAGTACTTCCTAAAATATTATTTTCTACAATATGACAACTATCTGGTTTTATATCTATTCGTTCTTCACCCTTTTCAATTAATGGAATTTCAATTTCTCCATTAAACTTTTGATTAGTTCCATCTTCCTTAAGTAAAATATATGGATTTGTTTTTAATTCAAAATTAACAGAATCTAATTCTGACCAGTTTAATCTTCCAGCCATCTTTTCTGGATATTTATTGATAGGGTTTCCTCTAAAATCAAAATACAAATTTTGTCCATAGCTACTATACCATTTCTCTCCAGTTAATACATCTGGAGCCATTTCTCCCTCTTGCTCCGCAAGTTCTGATATATGTTTCATATCTAAAGGAGATAAATCTGATATTTTATTATAACTCAAATTTATTGAACTTGTATTTCTTAGATACTCAATTCCAGTGATATCATATATTAATTCATCATCATCTTTAAGTACTCCTGTAGACTGTGAATATGTATACATCTCTTTTATCTAAATAACAAAACTCTTTTGTATCCTGCAAAGCATCAAAAAAAGTTTGAGCTTCTTCCTCAGTCAAAAATTCTTTTTCTATATTTTCAAATGTTTTTCCAGTTGCGACTTCAACTTTATTTGCTATGACTACAAAAATAGTTTTCATCTTCCATCCTTTATATTCCACATATCCATCAAAAGATGATAAAACTTCCTTAATACTTTGAGTTCCATCACCAAAATGATTTTCTCTTTCTAATCCATCATATACTGCTGTCGCAAAAATTTTATCTGGAATCACTGTTTGGATTTGAGAAATACCATGCTCTCTATTTGAGCCATCTATAGTTTGAACATTATCATCAATTGTTTCTAAACCTAAAGTTTTTATGGTTGTTCCTTCAAATATTATCATCATTAAAACCAAAAGAGATACAATCCATTTTTTATATTCATTTTTCATCATATTATACACCTTTCCTTTATTTTGTTTATTATATTATATTTTCTTATATTCTCTATGAGAATTAATTGAAAAAGCATATCACTCTTTTTTTAATTTATTTATGCCAAATTACAGTATAAAGCATATAAACCCTTATTTTTTATAATATATAATTATTAATAAAAAAAACAATAATCTATGAGAAACATACTCCCATAAGTTATTGTATTTTATTTCATAAAATTTAATTATTTACATAATCATATTGACATAGTATTTCATCATATATATTTCCATTTTGGGAAATGGCATACCAATAAGAAGTAAAAGTAAAATCCTTTCCCATATCATATCCATGAATTACATAACCATGATCTGATGTATGATCAAATTCATTAATTGATGGTATATTCTTACCTTTTACTTTTAAGTAATTCAACAAATATCTTTCTGCTTGTTTAGCATTTGTAATATTAGGTTTATTAACTATAACTTTACACTTTGTTTTTTCATTATTAACTGTTGCTGTTATATATACTGTACCTTTTCTTTTTGCAGTAATAACTCCTTTTGCACTTACTGAAACAATCTGATTATTACTTGATTGATAACTCATTTTTTGCTTCTTTTCATTCGTTTTAATAGCTAACTTTTTTTGACTCCAAAGTTCAAGATTAATTTGATTATTTATAAACTGAATAGTAGGTTTAACAATAAGTATTTTTATAGTTTTTGTAGTCTTATTATCTGAAGAATCACTCGCAATAATAGTGGCCTCATACCCCCCCTTCTTTATCATAATTAACATTCTTATCATCTATAGAAACATCTACTAAATCAACATCTTTTGTCTTAAAAGATTTTAATATTTCTTCTTTTTTAGGCTTTTTATTTTTAATGAATTTAAAAGTATTTTTAAAACTTGTAAATATTGGTCTTTGGGTATCTTTAACATTAATCTCTACTTCATAACTCTTTCCATTATACATAATTTTTATAATATGTAATCCTAATTTAGGGTAATTTTTATTTTTAACATTTTTAATTAATGATAAATCCAACTTTGATTCTTTTAACACTTCGTCAGATGATTGTTCTATATCAATATAATCTTCAATATTCTTTGAAACCACATTTCCATATTCTAAATCAACTTTCTTACTTTTCAATACTAAATTTTCTTTTTTACAAGAAATAAGACATGTTATAAGAATAATCATCAAAAATATGAGCTTATTTTTTTTCATAGAATTCTTCCTTTTCAAAATACTTATCAATTCCATTAGCTATTCCTCTAACCATTCTCTTTTGATATTCCTCACTAGCCATATTCAAATCTTCTTCCTTATTTGTCATATAACCCATTTCTAATATCGTTACAGGAACTTGACACCAATTAATGCCACTCATTGTATCTGTTTCCCATATTCTTTCTTTTTTAGCACCTGTTTCTTT
>CAJUOS010000026.1 GCA_910588075.1 uncultured Erysipelotrichaceae bacterium
CTTCCTTCTTCTATATTACTATATCTCTAAATCTTTAACAATTAAATTCATCTTATTGGCATATATCAAAATAGAGCTTTTTGCTAATATTCAATTTATGAAATTCTTTCTTTGTTATTGTAATATAGAAAATTTATACCAACAATTAAATCCACTTCTCAAATTATTTTTCAAAATAAAAAGCAGATATCATCTAAGAAATCTGCTTACTTTTCACGGAAATTTTTACGACATTTTACGGAAAAAATGCGTTTTTACGGCAAAATCAACGAAATTTATATGAAGTTATGTACATGATGTATAATGCTAAAAACGTTGATTTTATCGGTATTTTTTGGTTATGTGGTACTTATATGATACCTATAACTATTTATTTCTTGCTTTCATTTGTGGGAACAAGATGACTTCTTGAATACTTTCTTGACCTGTTAATAACATAACAAGTCTATCAATACCCATTCCCATACCACCTGTTGGAGGTAAACCATATTCTAATGCTTCCACATAATCTAAATCCATTTCATTCGCTTCATCATTTCCAAGTTCTTTTTCCTTTAATTGATTAGCAAATCTTTCATATTGATCAATAGGATCATTTAATTCAGTAAATGCATTAGCATATTCATTACCACAAATAAATAACTCAAATCTTTGTGTAAAACGAGAATCCTCTAAATTCTTTTTAGCCAAAGGTGATATTTCAATAGGATGACCATATACAAAAGTAGGCTCAACAATAGTTTCCTCAACATATTCTTCAAAGAAAGCATTAATAATATGTCCATAACTAAAATGTGCTTCTACTTCAATATGTCTTTCTTCTGCTAATTTTTTAGCATCTTCAAAGCTCATATCACTAGCAAAATCTATACCTGTCTTTTCCTTAATAGCATTTGTCATAGAAATACGTTTAAATCCTGGTGCTAAAGAAAGCTTATTTCCTTTATATTCAATATCATAAGTTCCACATACTTCCATAGCAGCATTAGAAATAATACCTTCTGTTAAATCCATCATACCTTCTAAATCACTAAAGGCTTTATAAACTTCGATTGTTGTAAATTCAGGATTATGTGTTCTATCCATTCCTTCATTTCTGAATAAACGTCCAATTTCATATACAGCATCCATACCACCAACTATTAATCTTTTTAAAGATAATTCAGTCGCAATTCTTAAATAATAATTCATATCTAAAGTATTATGATGAGTTTCAAATGGTCTTGCTGCTGCACCACCTAAAATAGGGTTTAATACTGGTGTTTCTACTTCAACATATCCCATATTATCTAAATAATGTTGAATTGAACGAATAATCTTAGGTCTTGTAAAAGCAATTCTCTTTGCTTCATCATTCATAATCAAATCTACATATCTTCTTCTATATCTTTCTTCAACATCGCTTAATCCATGAAATTTCTCTGGCAAAGGACGTAATGCTTTTGTTAAATGAATATATCGAGAAGCTTTTACAGAAAGTTCTCCTGTATTTGTTACAAAAACAGTTCCTTCAATACCAACAATATCTCCAATATCACTCTTAATCAACACATCATAATCATCTTCACCAATAACATCTTTTCTAATATAAATTTGAATTTGCCCATCTCTATCTTGGATATGCATAAAACATACTTTTCCCTTACGACGTTTAGTCATAATTCTTCCAGCAACCTTCACTCGAATTGCCATTTCTTCTAATTCTTCATGAGTCTTACCAACAAATTCTTCTTTTATTTGTTTAGAAAAATGTGTAACATCAAATCTTTGTCCAAAAGGATCAATCCCTCTTTCCTTTAAAAACTCTAATTTTTCTCTACGAACCAATTCTTGTTCACTTAATTTTCTTTCTTCCATATTTTCTCCTTTCCAAATAAAAAACTCCCATCCATAAGGGACGAGAGTATCGTGGTACCACCCTAATTCATTGTTATATCACTACAACAATCTTTTCAACTCCAATCAGAGTCTAGCCTGTAACGTGGCACACGTTATTTTATCACTTTTGATCCAAAATACAGCTCCTAGTCTTTATTCATTATCAATAGTATCATCCATTTTCACCAACAGGACTCTCTAATCATACATTTTGATAATTACTCCTCTATTCAATGCCTTTTTCTATACGACTTGTATTATATAAACAATTTATATCAATGTCAATATAAATCCCTAAAATAACACACATAAACCTGACAATAAAAAACATTTTATTTAAAAGTTAACACTTCTTTATTTCCTGTATGAAGATAAATACGATATGCTTCTAAAGCAGTTTCTAATTCTTGATAAGTTTCTATTTTAGATAAATAATTTTTCATTTGTGAAGCTGATTTCAATCCTTTCATATACCAAGGAGCATGTCCCCTCATCTGTCTTATTGCATTTCTTTCTCCCTCAACTATGAGCAATCTTTTTGCATGATTAAGACATTGATCAATCTTATCATCTATTGATGGATCTTCTAATAAAACACCATTTTCTACATATGCAACCATTTGCTTAATAACCCAAGGATTTCCTAAAGCAGCACGTCCTACCATAACTGCATCACATCCTGTTTCATCTAACATACGTTTTGCATCTTGAGGTGTTCTCACATCTCCATTACCAATAACAGGAATAGAAACCGCCTTTTTAACCTCTGCAATATAACTCCAATCAGCATGTCCCTCATACATTTGTGAACGTGTTCTACCATGTACAGCAATAGCACTTGCTCCTGCTTTTTCTATGAGTTGCGCTATTTCCACACAATTAATAGAATGAAAATCATAACCTATTCTTATTTTCACAGTCACAGGCTTATTAACAACTTCAACAACATTTTTCACAATATCATAAACTAATGATGGATGTTGTAATAAATAACTCCCTGCATGAGCTTTCAATACTTTTTGGACTGGGCATCCCATATTAATATCAATAATATCACAATTAGAATTTTCATCAACAAACTTTGCAGCCTTTACCATTGAATCAACATCTCCACCAAATATTTGAATACTCATAGGATGTTCATTTTCATCAACATTTAACATTTCAATTGTTTTTTTATTTCCATAACATAAAGCTTTATCACTCACCATTTCACTGACAACCAATCCAGCTCCAAATTCTTTAATAATTTTTCTAAATGCTATATTTGTTATACCTGCCATAGGTGCCATAATTATTCTATTTTCTATTTCTACATTTCCAATTTTCATTCTTTTCACCATGACATAATATAACATAATTTTTTGATAAAACAAAGATAAAGGTTTGATATATTTATATATGTGATGGAAACATCATAAAATATTTTATTTTTTCAAATTTTCCCTTTCTAAAATAAAAAAGAATGATTTATAAATAATTTCATTCTTTTTTATTTTTATATGTATAAAATTATAAATATTGTTAATGATATATACAGATAGCTTACACTTTCCCCTCTATTTTTCCTCCCCATTAAAATAGATGTAAGTTATCGATTAGTTATATTCCTAATATTGGTAAACCCAAAGAAATGAAGATAAGATATCAGCTCTTATCTTCATTTTCTTTATACATTTAATTCTAAAAGTAAATCATTCAGTTCACTTTCAGAAAATTGATATTTAGTATTACAAAAATGACAAGTCATCTCACAACCATGATCTTCATTAATCATAGTTTGAATTTCATCTTTTCCAACAGTTATAAGTGCGTTTTTCATTTGTTCTTTTGAACAATCACATTCAAACATCAAATCTTGTTTAGCTAATATCTCAACATCATCAAATAACATAGACAAAATATCTTCTGGGGTTTTTCCATCATGTATTAATGATGAAACAGGTGGAAAATCTTTCATTTTATTCTCAATATAAATAATATCATCCTCTGTTGCTTCTGGTAATAACTGAATTATAAATCCCCCACTAGATAATATTTCATTTGTATCATTAACTAATACTCCTACCGAAACAACTGATGGTGTTTGTTCAGAAATCATAAAATAATATGAGAAATCATCTCCAATTTCTCCACTTTGTAAAGGAACAGTTCCAACAAAAGGCTCTTTTAATCCCATATCTTTAATAACTTGTAAAGTTCCTTCATTTCCTACAGCAACACCAACTGCTAATTTTCCAGTATCATTATATGTATAATGAACTTCTGGATTTGCTACAAAAGCTTTTATCTTTCCATCACTGTTTGTTGTTGCTATCATCGTCCCAATAGGACCATTGCCATTCATTGTTACTGTCATTTTTTCATGATTTTTATTCATTGCTGACATCATCAAAGTGGCTGACATCATACGTCCTAAAGCAGCAGATGCTGTTGGCCACAATCCATGTTTTTGTCTTGCTATTTCTAATAATTGTGTTGTTTGACAAGCAAATACACGGCAATTTTTAGAAGGAATAATTCCTCTTACTAAATAATCTTTCATTATCTAACCTCCAAATGCAAAATAACTTAATAGTGGTATCACCATACTTAAAACAATAATAAATACTAATATTTTACTAATTGTACTTCTTTGCATAAACTTTATCTCTCCTTATGCGAAAAAAGCGCATAGCGCTTATTTCATTTCATCTAATAAATCATCATTCATATCAACAAACGATGTTGGTGGAGTTTGATTATTATCATTTTCTCCAACACTTCCATCATGAGCTTCTAACATTTTTCCAGTGTGAAACAATGATTCAATTTGTTCATTATTTAATGTTTCATATTCTAATAATGCTTTAGCAATAATTTCTAATTTATCTTTTTGTTCCTTAATAATCTTTGTACATTCATTATAACAATCATCAATAATTTTACGTACTTGTTGATCAATTTCAAAAGCAATCTGTCCAGAATGACTATTATTTGTAGAACTATAATCTCTACCTAAGAAAACAGCATCTTCTCCTGAAGCATATTTAATAGGTCCTAAATCTGACATTCCCAATTCAGTAACCATTAATCTTGCTATACGTGTAGCCTGTTCAATATCATTATGTGCACCTGATGTAACATCACCAAAGAAAACTTCCTCAGCAACACGTCCTCCCATAAAACCTGTAATACTAGCCATTAATTGTGCTTTTGTTTGGAAATAAGTTTCTTCTTTAGGAGTCATTAAGTTATAACCTCCTGCTTGTCCTCTAGGGATAATTGTTACTTTTTGAACCTTATTTGCATCTTCTAAAGTTAATCCAATAATAGCATGTCCAGCTTCATGATAAGCTACAAGAGTTCTCTCTTTTTCAGTGTATTTACGAGATTTTTTAGCAGGACCTCCAATGACACGATCAATAGCTTCATCAACATCTTCAAGAGTAATCAATTGATGTTCTTGTCTAACAGCAAGCAAAGCAGCCTCATTTAATACATTAGCTAATTCAGCTCCAGAAAATCCTGGTGTACGTTGTGCTACATTATCAAAATTCACATCAGGAGCAAATTTCTTATTTCTAGCATGAACTTTTAAAATTTCAGCTCTTGCTTTTTTATCAGGATTAGCAACTTGAATTTGTCTATCAAAACGACCAGGTCTTAATAATGCTGGGTCTAAAACATCAGCACGGTTTGTTGCTGCTAAAATGATAATACCTTCATTTCCACTAAATCCGTCCATTTCTACTAATAATTGGTTTAATGTTTGTTCACGTTCATCATGTCCACCACCAACACCAGTACCTCTTTGACGTCCAACTGCATCAATTTCATCTATAAAAATAATACATGGTGCATTTTGTTTAGCCTTTTTAAACATATCTCTTACACGACCAGCACCAACACCAACAAACATCTCAACAAATTCTGAACCAGAAATTGAATAGAAAGGCACGTTCGCTTCTCCAGCAACTGCTCTTGCTAATAATGTTTTACCTGTCCCTGGTGGACCAACTAATAAAACCCCTCTTGGGATTTTAGCACCCATATTAACAAATTTTCTAGGATTTTTTAAGAATTCAACTAATTCTGTTAATTCCTCTTTCTCTTCATCTGCACCAGCTACATCTGTAAATCTTGTCTTACTATCTTTTTCTAATTTAGCACGTGAATTGCCAAAATCAAACGCTTTGGCATTAGCACCTCCACCTGCTCCACCAATACTTCTCACAACAAAAATCATTGCCCCAAAAATAAGAACATATGGAAGTAATGTCATGATTGTATTCATTAACATTGATTCTTTTCTTTCATCCAAAACAGTAACTTTAATGTTTTTATCTTCTAATAATTGCATCAATGAATTTAATTCTTCATCTGTTTTTAAAACATTAGTTTTAAAAGTATATGTTGCTTCTTTTCCTTTTTCATTCTTTGTATACTTTCCTTGAATACTTGTAACATAAGTTCCAGGTGTTACTTTCATCTCTGTTACTTTTTGCTTATTTAAAATAATCATAAATTCATTATAATTCACTTCTGTTGATTGCCCAGAAGTTAACAATGGAATTAATGATCCTAATAATAGCAACACAATAAGCCAAGGCATTATTGCTTTGAATAAACTTTTATTTTTATCGTTCATAAATTCTCCTTTATATTATAAATAACATTCTTCTTTTAAAATTCCTACATATGGTAAATTTCGATACTTTTCATCAAAATCCAAACCAAATCCAACCACAAAAGCATTTGGAATATCAAAACCTACATATTTAGCTTCAATTGGATAAGTTCTTCCTTCTTTTTTATCTAACATAGTTACAATTTCAACAGAAGCAGCCCCTCTTTCAAGTAACATAGCCTTAACTGTTGTCAATGTTTTTCCTGTATCTAAAATATCTTCTACCAATAAAATATCTTTTCCTTTGACTTCTTGGTCTAAGTCTTTTTTTATTGTAATAGCTTTAGATTCAACGCCTTCATAACTACTGACATCCATATAATCAAAAGTAACATCAAGATTAACAAATTTAGATAATTCTGCTAAAAAAGGAACAGAGCCTTTCAATAACCCTACCATCAACAAATTTTTATCATGATAGTCATTCATAATTTGTTTTGCTAATTCTTTACATTTTTGAGTAATTTCTTCTTGTGTATATAATATTTCTTTAACATTTCTATGCATTTATTCTATTCACTCCTTATAATCGTTCTTTTATTTTATCACAAATACATTAGGTTTTGTAGTTAAATAATCAATGTTTTTAGCAATATGTGGAACTAAAATAATGTTTTGATCTTTATTTAAAACAACAGGCCATGTTTTTCTTTTTAATGCTGGAATTTTAGCATTAATAAATAAACGAGAAAGTTTCTTTGTTCCTGCTGAAGTCATGATGCTATCCCCTTCTTTCATTGTACGAATAGTAATAGGATAATCATCTTTTGATAAATAAATACCCTCATTAATATGTCCATTTTCTAATAAATGAAAATGTTCACATCCAAATAATACAAATTCATTGAATACATAATGATATCCTTTGATTTTATCTTTATCAATAATATAGATATTATCATATTCTTTTATGAACAGATAATTAACTGGAAGATTCATTTGAATATTTGGTTTTACACTATTGATTTGATGTTTAATCTCATTGATTAAAGAATAAGAGATTAATTGAGGATGCATAACATCTTTCAAAATTAAATATAAAAAGATATCTCTTAATTCTTTAGGAATATAATAGTAATAAATTTGACCATCTGTTATATATTGTTGGTAATATGATTGAACTTTAAACTCTAACTCTTTAATTCTTATATTATGTTGGTATGCTCTTTGTAAAAGTTCATCTTTTTGTTGTGTTGTATAACTATTTAATACTGTATTTCTTACTTTATCTCTTTCAAAATCTACTTCAAAATTTGTATAATCATCATGATATGGAATATGATGTTTTTGACAGTAAATTAAAATATCTTTCTTATAACAATTCATTAATGGTCTTAAAACCTTCATATCTTGTACTTGATTAACTTCTTTAATCCCTAGGTAATGAATCGTATTATGACGTTTTAATTGCATATATATTGTTTCTAAATTATCATCTAGATGATGCCCTAGTATTAAACCTTGACATTTATATAATTGATATATTTCTTTATAAAATGTGTATCTTAATGTACGTGCTCTATCTTGAAAGTTTCCTGATATATAATCATCAGTATGAAATTCTTTATAATAAAAAGGAATTCCATATTGAGCACAATATTCACTTACAAGTTCATAATCCACATAACTATCATATCTCAAATTATAATTAACATGAGCGACTAGTAAATGATAATTTTTTCTTCTTAGTGTATCTAAAAGAAACATAGAATCACATCCCCCAGATACTCCTATAACATAATAAGCTTTTTTATTTAATAATTGTTCATTAATTTTCATATTCTCACTTCCATTCACATTATAGCAAAGAAATGAAGAAAAATCCCAATATTTTGGGATTATTGTTGACATAGTTTTAGAACAATAATAGTCATATCATCATTTTTGTCTTCTTCAGAAGATAAATGCATTAATAATTGAGCTATATTTTTTGGATGTTCTTCATCAATTAAATACTCATTTTCTTTTAAGAATTCTTTAAAATGTTGTGTGAAGCCATCACTGATCATAACAACAATATCATTCTCTATTAGTTTTTCTTTATCAATTGATATTTCTAAAGGTGAAACAATTCCTATTGGTAATGATTTTGATTCTATTTCAATAACTTGATGATTTCTAATTATATAGGTAGGACAAGAACCATATTTCATAAATGTGGCTGTTCCTAAAACCATATTAATTTCAACCATATCTAATGTTGTAAACATATCATTACGATTTTTAATTTTTAATAGTGCATTCACTGATTGAATGGTATCTTTTAAAGAAATTCCATTCATAATGAGCTGTTTAATAACATCCAATGTTAAAGTTGAGTCATCACTTGCTTTTTGTCCTTGTCCCATCCCATCACTTAAAGCAAAATATTGATTTTCATTCATAGTAAATAATGTATAACTATCACCACAAGCAACTGGTTCTTTAGAACATTGAGAAATTCCATATTGAACATAATATCTTGTATGGTGCTTTAAAACAAGATATGTATAACCTAATTGATGCATTGGTGTTTTTAATGTATGAATATCTAATGATTCATTTAAATATGTTTCTAAAATAGGAATGAGTTCATTTTTTATTTCATTTTGATTTGTTTCATAAAGTCCTATTTCAATATAGTATGTAGATTGTGATTCATAATATTTCTTTAAATGAGCGATTTGAAAATGATATCCTAATAAATGTTCATAAATATGTTTTTCTTCAATATGTCCAATTTGAATTTGTTGTGAAAATTGATTAAATACATCATTCAATAATGAAAATTGATGATATAAATCTTTTTTCATTGTTTGATATTCTTGTTGAATACGATTAACCTTGAAATAATCTTTTTGAAATGTAGATAATGTTTCAATATATTTTTCAGGTTTTAAACAATAACTATGAATAAAATCCATATCTTCTTCATCATATTTTTCTTTTAATCCTTTATTCATTAATTTCACTAATCTATTAGGTCCATATTGGTAGTTGAAACATGATTCACAACTTGAACAATCATGACACATTTCTTCATATACATATCCAATATATTCTAAAGTATGGTTGTGAACTGGTGTTTGGTTAAATAATGATGTCATTTGTTCAAATAAATGGCAAAAGGATTCAACTTGTTTGGTTATCTGTTGTTTTATAGTTATTTCTTCATATGATGATGATAATATAATTTTTTGATGAATTGTTGGCATTAATAAAAAGATAAATGCACTTGTAACAATAATTAAACCATTATATGTATATGAAAAGTCTACAAAGAAAGGTAATGTTACATGTGATAATAAATATAAAGAGGCAATAGCCCATTTTGATTTTAATTGGAACATATAAAAGAAAAATAGTGGGATTAATAATGTTAGAATATCATCTTTATAACCTGTATCAATTAACAACATTAACATAGATATGTAAAATAATGAAGGTAATAAATCATCTAGGCATTGATGATAAATCATACCTAAAATAAATATTCTCATTAAAATCATAGTCATTTCTCTTGAATAAGGTAATAAACTCATAATACAAATAAATATAACTGTTGATAAAGCTTTCATTCTCTCATGAGTTAATAGTTGTGATTGAGAATGGATAAATAAAGGCGGTAAATATGAAAAAATCATAATATTTGTATAAGTTAATATTGTTAATAATAATGTTGTTAATAAATCTAATTGACAATAAGCATAATAAATACCAGCAATTAGTGTTAATAAATAGGGAACATAACTAGCTTTCATTGATTGAAATAATTGACAAAACTCTAAAACAATAAAACCAATAAAACTAATTATAAATATTTCAACAGGTAATTGAAAAAATAATATACTTATAATCATTCCTATACTATAACTTAATAAAGCATAATAACCACATAAAAAGCATAAATAAAAGAAAGGAAGCGTAAAAAGTAGACATGTTGTATCAATTCTAACAAGCGAAAATAAAAAAGATATTATACATGTATAAATAACAAATTGATATTTTATTTTATATGTTTTTCTTTGACTTATTGTAAGTTCCATACTTTCACCTCACATGCCATTATAATCACATAGAGGTAAATTATTTGTCATTTTATAATAAGCTATTTAATTTTTTAAATAGTCAAAAAGGATAACTTTGAATTCAATGTTATCCTTTCTTTTTCCATACTATTTCTTCTGTTATTCCATCATTTTTCTTACCATCAAAGTTAAAATAAAATTTAACACCATTTTCAGTATTCTCAACCCCATATTGAAAACGATGAAGTTCTAATACTGATTTACAAATAGCAAGTCCCAATCCAGTTCCTGCTTGATTTCTAGCTTTATCAACTTTATGAAAAGTCAACCATATCTTATCTATATCCTCTTTAGGAATATGTGCTCCTTCATTTTCTATTGAGAATGAATTTCTATTTAAACAAATACTTATTTTCATATTATCATCAGTATATCTTAAAGCATTACTTATAAAGTTATTAATAACCATTTGAATCTTAAAACGATCTGCTTCCACAATAACAGATTCTAATGATGTCTCAATAGAAATATTCTTTTTCTCAAACAAATACATCATAGAATCAATAGATTCATCAACAATCTCTAATAAATCTATATCTTCTTTATTCAATGTAATAGCATCTGATTCTAATTTAGAATATTCTAGCATCGCTAAAACTAAAGTATTAATTTTTCCTGTTTCACTTTGAATAATATCTATATATTCATTTCTTTTCTTTACATCTTGTTCTATTTCCACCAATTCACTGAAACCATTAATAATACCTAGTGGTGTTTTTATTTCATGAGTAAAATTAGCTACAAATTCTTTTCTTATTGTTTCTAAAGATTGAACTTTTTCAATTTGAAAATACAAATTATTAATTGTTTTTTCTAGTTCTTTACTCATGATGTCAATACTTCTAGCTAAATTACCTAACTCATCATGACGATTAACATTGATAGGATAATCAAATTCCTTTCTTGCTATATGCTTAGCAATTGTTTCAAGGCGATGAATAGGTTTAACAAAAATATAAGCAAGAAATAAACTCAACAATGCTATTAATATGAGTGCTAATAAATATGTTGATGAATTATCTATAATAAATTGTTTCATTGCACTACTTGTTAAGTGAGTATATTCCTTTGTAACAATTAAATAACCAAGTGTAGATTTTTGTAATTTATCTTCTTCACTTAAATCATTAAATGCATTATCACTATAATATTTATTCAACTGGACCCAATCAATAATTTCCATTGCCACAGATGAATAATATCTACCTTTATATTTATATGGCTTTAATAAATAATAGTCAGTATAATTTGTAGTAACAAATGGTGTATTCGTATCAACGTACTTTTTAAAATTCTTTTGAAGTTGCTGTTTTACTCCCTTCATAGCATCATGATAATCTATCACTATTGTTTGTTCATTTTCAGTAATAGAATGAGTAACATATCCATAAGTTACTGATTCTGTATTATTACCAAAAAAGACTTCCTTATATTGACTAGAATAAAAATACATTTGTCCAGAAACAACAACTTTTTTCCCAGATAATTTACAATTAATGACCATTTCATCATCAACCTTTATCTGATTAATCTTCACATTTCTAAATTCATTATTAGAAAAATCAGTATCTTCAGGAATAACAAGAGAAATTGTAGCTGTTCTTATTGCTTTTTCATCATTTAATACACTTTCAAATTTCTCTAAATTTTTCTCTCCTAGACTTTTTAAATGAAAATATGCAGGTCTATTTTTAGACCAATCATCCACTCCTTCGAACTCACTAACCAACATACATAAAATAGGATCTTTGATTGTTTCTCGAGAAATATCTAAAATACTTCCTTGTGATGTTACTAAACTTTTAACTAAACTAGAATCTCCTGATAACGCAGTTGAATATAATGATTGAAATGCTTCAGAATTTAATGAATAACTATTATATATAGTCATATCAGTATAATCTTTAGCAAATTTATCTAAATTACGAATAGTTGATGCAGCATCAGTTTCTAATGTATTTTTAATATATCTATTAATTCCTAAACGAATTTCATTACCTAATATGACTGCAAATGCTATAAAAACAATACCAGTTATTTTAATTATTAAGCTGAAATTAAATTTCTTCATATTATAACTCCTTAGAATCAAACATATATCCTATTTTAACAACTGTTTGTATATATGGTGCAGCTTCTAATAATTTCTTTCTTAATTTCTTAACATATGTATCTACAATTCTTTGATCCCCATAATAATCATATCCCCAAATACGATCTAATAATTGATCTCTTGATAATATTTTTCTTTTATTTTCTATAAAATAAATAAGTAGTAAATATTCTTTATGAGAAAGTTGAATAGGTTGTTCCTTTACACTTACTTCATGAGTATCTATATCAATATGAATAATACCTTCATCAAAAGATTGTGATTCTTTCTTCATTCTTTTCAATAATGCACGACACTTTGCATATAATAAAGATGGTGTAAATGGTTTAGAAATAAAATCATCTGCCCCTAACTCATATCCTTTTAATTTATTTTCATCTTCACCTAATGCACTAATAAATAAAATAGGCACATCACTTTTTTGGCGAATTAACTTACAAACTTCATATCCATCAATTCCAGGCATCATTATATCTAATAAAACAATATCAAAACTATTATCTAATAAAGATAACCCTTCATATCCATCAGTTGCTTCTACAACCTTTGCTCCTTGTTTACTAAAATATTCAACAATAAACATTCTAATTAATTTTTCATCTTCTATTAATAGTACCTTCATATGCAACCTCCCCATTCCTCATTTTATTATAATATAAATATATGAAAAAGATATGAAAAAGATAAAAAATAAAAAGATGATTATCACCACACATTAATCATCTTAATTTTTTTATATATCCGACATCATTATAATAATAAGATTCATCAAATTTTGTAAATCCTAGACGTTTTAAAAGTTTAATTGAATTTGTATTATCTACATAAACATAACAAATAACTTTTTTAAATTGATAAGTTTCTTTCATATAATTAAGGAAAGCACTAATCATTTCAGTAGCATATCCTTGTTTCCAATAACAGCTATTGAATGTATATCCTAATACAAAAACTTTTTTATTAATAATTTCAATAAATAAATCACCAATTAATATATGAGTATCTTTTAAAACAATCCCTAAATGATAATCTGTTTTAGGTTGATTATAATTTTTAATCAATTGACATTGTTGAATACGCCTTAAAGCATCTTCTAAAGAATAATGATCCCATGATTGATATTGAGCAACTTCTTCTTTATTACGATATTCACTCATATAAGGAGCATCACTTACTTCTAATTGTCTTAAATACAATCTTTCTGTTTCTAATATCATAGTTTATCCTTTAAATGATAATATATAAATAACATCCTATCTTTTCCATTGATATCCTTGATAATTTCATAAGGTGTATGAGGAAAATAATATTCTACTGCTTGTTCCATTAAAGCACGTTGATCAAAACCCATTTCAAATGCTAATAAAGCTTTTTCTTGAATAACATCTTTCACACTTGCAAAAATTTTACGATAAAAATATAAACCATCATTTCCACCAAATAATGCTATATGGGGTTCATTATCTTTCACAACATTTTCTATATCTTGTTCATTAGGAATATATGGTGGATTAGATACAAATATGTCAAATTTCATATCATTATCAATAAGTGGTTGTAACATATCTCCTTGATAAAATTTAACATTTGCTCCTAATTCTTGAGCATTTAACTTAGCAACCTCAAGAGCTTCATGACTAATATCAGTAGCAACAACATTTAATTTTTCTTCTTCTAATGCTAGTGAAATAGCAATAGCTCCTGAACCAGTTCCTACATCACATAATTGAATTCTTTCATAGTCTCCAAAATAATCATCAATCCTATAAAGAATATTTTCTACTAATTCTTCTGTTTCATAACGAGGAATCAAAACATTCTCATTAACAGTAAAATCTCTTGAAAAAAATGTTTCTTTTCCTTTGATATATTGAATAGGTTCACCATCTAAATATCTTTTCATCCCTGATTGAAAATCTTGATATAATTGTTCATCTACTTCTTCATCCATCATTAAATAAAGTTGATGAGGTTCTTTATGGGCAAGATGATAGAACAAAACCTTAGCAACATTACAGTCTTTATCCTTATCATCTAACATGGCCTCACTTTGTCGAATTAATTCCCTAACAGTCATTATTCTTCTCCAGCCAATTTTAATCTTTGGTCTTCATTAATCAATGCTTCTATAATTTCAACTAACTTTCCTTCCATAATACGATCTAATTGTTGAATTGTTAGTCCAATACGATGATCTGTAACACGATTTTGTGGATAATTATAGGTTCTAATTTTTTCACTTCTATCTCCACTACCAATCTTACTACGTCTTTCACTATCTAATGCTTCTTCTTGTTCACGAAGTTTCATTTCATATAACTTTGTACGCATTGCTCGCATTGCTTTATCTTTATTATCATGTTGACTACGTCCATCTTGTGATGTTGTTACTGTTCCTGTTGGAATATGTGTAATACGTACTGCTGAATCAGTCTTATTAATATGTTGTCCTCCTGCTCCTGATGCACGATAAGTATCAATTCTTAAATCAGATGGATTTAATTCAAAATCAACTTCTTCTGCTTCTGGCATCACAAGAACCGTAGCAGTAGAAGTATGCACTCGACCTTGGGTTTCAGTCTTAGGCACACGTTGAACACGATGAGAACCTGACTCAAACTTTAATTTTGAATAAACTCCTTCTCCTTTAATCATAAATGAAATAAGAGCATATCCTCCTGCCTCACTATCTTGTGCTTCTAAAATTTCTATTTTCCAGCCTTGTGATTCTGCATATTTAACATACATTCTATATAAATCTCCAGCAAAGATATTCCCCTCATCTCCACCAGCAGCTCCTCGAATTTCCACAATAACATTTTTATTATCATTTGGATCTTTGGGAATTAATTCCAAATGTAATTTTTCTTCTATTTGAGGTTTCTTTTCTTCCAATTCACTTAATTCTAATTCTGCCATTTCTTTAATTTCAGGATCATTTTCTTTTAATAATTCTCTTGCTTCTTCAATACCACTTAATATTCTTTTATATTCTTCATATAAGTGATATGCTGTTTCTAACATTGCTTGTTCTTTTGATGCTTCAGTCATTTTTTGAATATCACTAGCAATATTAGGATCCATTAAAATCTCATTTAATTCTTCATATCTTCTTGCTATTGATTCCAATCTTTCTATCATATTATTCATATTCTAACCTCCAAATCCCTATCATTATAATATAAAGTCATTAAATAATCAAAGTAATCTTTTTTATTTTAAATAGGTTATATCTTTTATAAAATCATTGACACTATTCTTTTGTTTTTTTATACTACATATATAGATACAAGGAGGCAAAAAAGATGATAAAAGCAGTTATTTTTGATATGGATGGATTAATGTTTGATAGTGAAAAAGCAACTTATGAATGTTATGTCGAAGTTTTAGAAAAATTAGGATTGTCAATGTCTGAAGAATTTTATAAAACATTACTTGGAAAAACTTTAAAAACTTGTTATCAACTTATGTATACAGAATATGGTAAGGATTTCCCTATGGATCAAGTTCTCACTGATGTTCATGAATTATTAAATCAAAATTTTCATAAAGATGGTGTTCCTAAAAAGAAAGGTCTTATGGAATTATTAACATACTTAAAAGAAAATAATTATTTAACAATTGTTGCAACTTCAAGTGGAAGAAAACGTGTTGATGATATTTTATCATTAGCAAATGTAACACATTATTTTAATAATTCTATATGTGGTGATGAAGTTACAAATGGAAAACCTAATCCTGAAGTTTTTTTAAGAGCATGTGAAAAATTAGGAGTTCAACCAAATGAAGCCATTGTTTTAGAAGATAGTGAAGCTGGGATTCAAGCTGCTCATAATGCTAATATTCCTGTAATTTGTATTCCTGATATGAAATATCCAACATCAGAATTTGAAAGTTTAACAGAAAGAATTTATCAATCTCTTTATGATGTGATTGATTATTTAGAGGAAAGAAAATGATAAAAGCTGTTATTTTTGATATGGATGGTCTGATTATTGATAGTGAAGAAATTTCTTATGCTTGTTATAACTCGTTATTAGAAAAAGAAAACTTAACATTATCTAAAGAATTATATACTCAATTTTTAGGGAAAAGTGTTGAAAATGGCTTTCATCTTATAGAAGACAATTATCATATACATATTGATGTAGAAAAAGCTCTTATTGAATTTAAAGATATTATGCAAAAAATGGTTGAAGAACGTGGAGTCCCATTAAAAGATGGATTAATTGAACTACTTGACTACCTTCAAGATAATAACTATAAAACAATTATTGCAACTTCAAGTAATCTTACACGTGTGCATCAACTTCTTGATAATGAGATTTTTTCACGTTTTGATGATATTATATGTGGTGATGAAGTTACAAATGGAAAACCAAATCCTGAAATTTTCTTGAAGGCTTGTGAAAAATTAAATGTTCACCCTAATGAAGCTCTTGTTTTAGAAGATAGTGAAGCTGGAATCCAAGCTGCATATGGAGCATCTATTCCTGTAATTTGTATTCCTGATATGAAATATCCAGAACAGCCGTATCTAGATATGACAACAGATATTCTTAAATCATTAAAACAAGTTATTGATTATTTAAAAGAATCTGCTGTTTGAAGTGATGAAAATTTTATAAATATTAGACCTATTTAAGTGTTTTTATATAATTATAATGATTCATTATATACCCGTGTACTTCATAGAAGTGATGGGCTCTTTTTCTATATGTAGAAGTTGATAATTCTATTTCTTCTAAATGAAGTTGTTTTGCTAGAGACTCAACATAGTTAATTAATTGATGTCCAATTCTTTGACTACGATAATTTGGATTGACAACAAGTTCTACAATTTCTCCAGTTAATTGGTTATGATGTAAATAATTATGAATATATAAACTTATAAATCCAACAGCCTTATTATTTTCTATAAACACATAATAATAAACATTATTATCTTCCAGTCCTTGAATATATTTTTCCTCAAAATATTTTTGATTTAATTGTTCATTTTCTAATATACACAATAAAGAATAAATATCTTCCATGTCTTGTAATCTTGCTTCAATAATCATTATAAAACCTCCCTATAAATTTTATTATATCAATTTATCATCATAATAGGTATTCATATTTATATCTTTCATAAGAAAATTTGTTTTGATTTTTAATTAATAGAATTTTTATCAACAAATACTATTTTATAACAAAAAAGAACCGAAAATAATCGATTCCTTTTTATTAATACTTTTATTTTTTTAAGGGAGTTTTCATGAATCTTCGTTCTTTACAACTATAATATATCTTGTCAATATGAATTAAATATGAACAATATAAGAAATATTTATGAACAAAGTAAAAGAGATGTTTGGGGAAACATCTCTTTTTAGGGATATATGATAGATTTGAGGGGAATCAATACTATCGTATCTGTCTTTCGACACTATTAATATAGTATACAAATATGTCTTGAAAATGAACTTTTAAAATTTCTGTGGTTTATTTGGTATTTCATGACAATGACGACATCTTGGTTCATAATGATCATCATCTCCAATGAGAACAATAGGTTGTTCAAATGCCACAGGTTTTCCTTTTAATAATCTTTGAGTACGTGTTGCTGGTGCTCCACATTTAGCACAAACTGCCGTTAATTTTGTAACAAATTCTGCTCGAGTTAAAAGTTCTGGAACAACTCCAAAAGGTTCTCCTCTAAAATCTTTATCCAAACCTGCTACCATTACACGAATTCCTTTATCAGCAAGATATTCACAAACATCTATTATATCTCTATCAAAAAACTGTATTTCATCTATTGCAATAACATCTACATCATTATGTATATAATTTAAAATATCTTTGCCTTTTTCAACAACAATACAAGGAATATGTGCTCCAGCATGTGAAACAATTTCTTCATCAGAATAACGATTATCTATTTTAGGTTTAAAGACTACAATATTCTTCTTTGCATATGATAAAACATTAATACGTCTAATAAGTTCTTCTGTCTTTCCAGCAAACATACATCCACAAATAACTTCAAGCCATCCTTCACGATATTGATTATACATTACAAACTTCCTTTCTACTTATTTATTATACTATAATAAAATTAACTTTGTACATAATTCATTCACATTTCATTAATATAATAATAACAGGTGATAAGCAATGAAATGGTTAAGAAACTTTATGTATGGTCGTTATGGTATTGATCAATTAGGTAATTGTCTTTTTAGTATTTACTTTATAACTTTATTAATTTCTATATTTATTCCCTTTTTAAGATTTTTTTCTTATGCTATTGTCATTTTATTTTTTTATAGAATGTTTTCTAAACAATATTATAAACGTCGTCAAGAAAATACAATTTATTTACAAAAAACACTCACTATAAGAAAATCATTAAACAAACAAAGAAATAAATTCAAATATCGTAAAACACATAAATATTTTAAATGTCCTCAGTGTCATCAAGATTTAAGAGTTCCTAGAGGAAAAGGAGAAATAACAATTACCTGTCCTCAATGTCATCATCAATTTGATAAAAGAACATAAAGACAATAGATGATTTTCATACAAAAACTTGAGAAAATATATTTTATATCTCTCAAGTTTTTTCTTTATTTAAATCTCAATAACACCATTTTCTATTTTCTCCAATTCTATGTCATATGTTGTTTTAAAATTAAATACTTTTCTATTTTAATTATATTCATACAATCTAAAAAAATAAGAAGTACATATGTACTCCTATAATGAAACAACGGATACTTTATTTCCATGTTCTTTTATCATCTGAATTAATTCACTTGTTTTTATATAAATAGTTTTTGTATTTGTAAGAGGATGTATTCCTATAATATCAGATATATTTTGATCAAATATAACTTCAACACTTTGAGAAACATCATTAAAAATACCTAGTGGCGTAACTTCTCCATGTGATAAACTTAAATATTTTTTTAAATCCTCTTCTGAAGCAAAGCTAAGTCTACGAGAGTTAATTTTTGATTGAAGTTCTTTCATATTCACTACAGCATCCTTTTTAACCACAATTAAATAATAATGTCTTTTTTTATCATCTCGTACAAATAAATTTTTTACAACATATTCATAACCTTTGATATTCATTTTTTCTATTTCTTCAATTGTGTATGCAGCTTCATGTTGGATAAGTTCATATTCAATATGATTTGACTCTAAATATTTATAAACATCAGACTCTAACATCTTTTACACTCTCTAATGGATTAATTTGTTGATCACTTCTTGCTGGATTAGAAAATTTACTGTATTGTTTTTGGAAAACCAATCTAATATCAGCTAATGCCCCATTACGATGTTTAGCTATAATAATATCTGTTGCGCCTTGTGTTTCTGCTTCCTTTTTAGGATCTTGATAATCCTCCCTATGAATAAAAGATACAATATCAGCATC
This sequence comes from uncultured Erysipelotrichaceae bacterium, assembly GCA_910588075.1. Taxonomy (GTDB): domain Bacteria; phylum Bacillota_I; class Bacilli_A; order Erysipelotrichales; family Coprobacillaceae; genus MGBC163490. Next base: position 20,160 of record CAJUOS010000026.1, read on the forward strand.
TTGTTCAATCGCCCCAGATTCTCTTAAATCTGATAAAACAGGACGTTTATTATCACGTTTTTCAACTGAACGAGATAACTGACTTAATGCCATGACTGGCACCTCTAATTCTCTGGCAATCATCTTTAATTGTCTTGAAATATCTGAAACTTCTTGTTGACGCGATTCTCTACTATTAGCAGAGCCTGAAATTAATTGTAAATAGTCAATCACAATGAGTTTTAAACCTTGTTCTCTTTTTAAGCGTCGACATTTTGCAGCTATTTCTCCTACACGAATACCAGGAGTATCATCTATGTACAAATTACATTTTCCAACTTTTTCTGCTGCTGCATAATACCTTTCATTACTTTCTTTCAAAATAGAACCTGAACGTAATGATTCAGCATTTAAACTTCCTGCTGCGCAAATAATACGTTGTATTAATTGTTCTGCTGGCATTTCCAATGAAAAAACAGCAACTGCCTCATCAGATTTTAATGAAACATTATATGCAATATTTAAAGCAAAGGCTGTCTTTCCAACTGATGGACGTGCAGCTAAAATGATTAAATCTCCTTTTTGTAATCCTGAAGTCAACTTATCTAAATCATAATATCCTGTTTTAATTCCAGAAACTGGTCCATCAGACTTTTGTAACATAACCAAACGGTCTGTTACATTTTGAATAACAGACTTTACATTTTTAAACTCTCCAGCATTCCTATCTCTTGTAACATTTAAGAAATTCTTTTCAACCTCTCCAATATAATCATTAATATTATCAACATCTCCATAAGCACTTTCAATAATATCTGTAGATTGCTTAATTAATCTTCTTAATAAAGATTTTTCACTAAGAATCTTTAAATAATACTGACTATGAGCAGTTGTTGGAACAGATTCACTTAATTGTAACAAATAGTCAACTCCACCTATTTTATCCAAAGACTTCTTATTCATAAGATAAGATGTTAATGTTGTTACATCAACTGGATTGCCTTGTTCTTCTACTGCAAGCATTGCTTCAAATAATATACGATGACTATCAAGATAAAAATCATCCTTTGTCGCAAGACTTAAAATCTCATGACAGGCATCACTAGAAATCAACATTGACCCAAGTAAAGATCTTTCAGCTTCTATATCATGTGGATATTCTCTTGGCATCGTTTATTCCTCCTATTTTTCACTTAAATGAACTTTAATTGTTGCTATAACATCTTTATATAATTCTATCTTTAAATTTGTATATCCCAATGCTTGAATTGGTCTTGCATTAATAAACTTCCTTTTATCAATTTTAATATCATATTTCTTTAATAACTCTTCTGCAACATTTTTTGTTGAAACACTTCCAAAAGTCTTTCCATCTTTACCAGATGACAACTTAAATTCAAGTGTCATATTTTCCAATGTTGCTTTTAATTCTTCTGCCTTCTTTTTGTTTTCTAAATCTTGTAAACGTGCTTCCTCTTTATTTTTAGCAATAACTTCTTTTCCATAAGCAGTTGCCAAAACTGCTAAGTTGTTTTTAATAAGGAAATTCTTTCCATAACCATCAGCTACATTTACAATTTCTCCTTTCTTTCCAACTTTCTTAACATCTTGAGTTAAAATAACCTTCATTATAATTCACCTCTATCATCTAAATATTCTGTAATTTTTTCTTCTAATAAACAACGAACTGCTTCTATGCTCATGTCTGTAAACTGTGCAGCTGCCATTGAAAAATGACCTCCACCACCCATATTTTCCATAATAACTTGAACATTTATTTTTTGAGAACTTCTCGCACTAATACCAACTATATTTTTAGATACTTTTCCAATTGTGAAAGAAGCTTTAATTCCACTCACATCTAATAATGAATTACTTGCTTTTGCAAGCATTGTTCTTGTATACTCATTTTCTTCATTTGCTACTGCAATTAATATAAATGAATTATATTGATATGCTGTTTGAGTAATTGATAATTTTTGTAATGTTTCTTTATATGAATCTTCTAAAAATTCATAAGCTTGCATAACATTTGCTTGTAAATCTTTTAAATAAGCTGCGGATTGAAATGTTCCCACTCCAACTCTTTGTTTAAAATAATTTGTATCTACAAGCATTCCAGCATACATAACTGTTGCATCTAATTCATTAATCTTAAATTGTATATTTTGATATTGACATAACTCAACAATCAGTTCCACTGTACTTGATGCAGCTGGTTCTAAATAAGTTAAAACTGGTGCTTCTATAAATTCTTCACCACGTCTATGATGATCAATAACAACCTTGTTTTTTACTCGCTCAAGCAATAACTTTGAGATTGCTAAACTTGGCTTATGATTATCTACAACAATTAACAATGTATCCTTATTAATATGCTCTAATGCATCTGTTGGAGAAATAATTAAATCCTTATATCCTACATCACTCTTGACAAACAATGCCACATCTTTTGTCTTTTGTTCAATCGAATCAAAATCAATAACAATTTTAGCATTCTTGCCATACCCTTGTGCTAATTTAGCCACTCCCAAAGATGCTCCAAATGAATCTAAATCCGAATTTTTATGTCCCATTACATAAACTTGATCTGCATTTTTAATAAGTCCTGACAAGGATTGTGATATAACTCGAGCTTTCACTTTATTACTTTTTTCAAATGTATCACTATTTCCACCAAAAAATCTAACTCGCCCATCTCCTGATTTAACTGCAACTTGATCTCCACCTCGTGAATAAGTTAAATTTAAAGCAGCAGAAGCCATTTCATCAAGTTCTCTTAAAACCCGAGAATCTCTCCCAATTCCTATACTTAATGTCATAACTTCATCTAATTCATCAGACATTTCTTTAAATACATCCAATATAGCAAATTTATTTTCAACTTGTTTACGATAAATTCTTTCATTAAAAAATGCTAAATAACCACCTGATTTAAATCTTCTAATAATAATTCCATTTGAATAAGCCCAATCAACAACTGTTTGTCTTGACTTTGATTGAATCAATGCTTTCTTAGGTTCATCAGCATTTTCCAATGTTTCTTCATAATTATCAATTGTAATATAAGCCATACATACCTGTTGATCTAAATAATCTTGTTGAAGAGATAAAAATTGAGATACATCTTTTAAATAAATCAATTTTGATTCTTGACTATTATAAGCTTCAAATTTTCTTCCTTTAACATCTATAATACGAATATCTTCATCTTCAAATAAAGATGCTAAATGAGGTTGCCATTCTAATAATTTTACACCAATAATATTAATATTCAATTCTTTAAACAAATCACTTGTCCAGACAATATTTCTATTCTCATCATATTGAATAAGTCCAATACCACCAAAAAGAAAAGCATTTTTAGCATCATTATTTAATGCTTCTGAAACACTCAAAGTATTTGTTTCATACAAATAAGTCATATAAACATACAAAACAAATAATATCATATTTTTAATTAAAGCATACATTGCAAATCCAAAAATTAACGGACTTTCCAAAATGAGATACAATCCAAATAAAATTAAACACTCAACAATTAATACAATAATCGCTAAATTACGAAATTGTAGTATTTTCTTTGTCATATCTCATCCTCCTCACTCATGATTATTTTTATTATACAATATATTCTGCCTTAAATCACTAAATATATCTAAGATTCCAACAACAACATAAAGACTTCCAACAAATGGTAAAAAAACAGCTAAAAAAGCTAAAATAATGAGTTTTTGCTTTTGATGAACAATCAAATAAAAGCAAACAAATGATAATCCTTGTAACCCAAAAGTAAGAGTTGCCAATATATATAAATAAGTCAAATAAATACTATCTATATCAGCAAATCTTTGCAAACCATATGCCCCAAACATAATAATCGCAATAATAATTCCTGTTCTTTCACTTAAATGCATCATTGCTAAATGGAAATGACCTGTAAACTCTATTTTTAGTCTTGATAAAACCAATTGGCAAATCAAAACAATGACATACATTTCCATAACTGACATAATAATAAGGACAATAGGTATCAATGACAATATCATATCTAATGTAACTGTTTGAGAAAAGGTTGGTAAAATATGAATTAATTCTTGATACATGAGAGTTAATTCTGATACTAAATCTATTTGAAGTAACTGTGCAAAAACTTCATAAATCATAACATTATTTAACATTGTTACAACAAATGTACCAAATAAAATTATTTCTTTTTTTGCATTTCTTTTAAGTGCTTCTCCTATAAATAAACCTATTAAACAAGATGAAATAGAAGAAATAATGAAAAATGGTAAACCCATTATCATAATGACAAACATTGAAACAAGACAAACAATTATATTATGCTTTATATCATATGTATACCCATACCAAACAATTGGAACAACCATACCATAACAAATAAAAATATCAAATAAACTTCCTGTATATGTATTAATAATAGACAATGCTCCAAAGATAGCTGCAATCATTGCTCCTTGAACCATCATTTTTGTATGTGTTCTACTCATAATCATTTCCTTTCTTATTCTTAAAAGTATATCATATTTTTATAAAAAAACACACTGAAAAGGAAGATACTTACATATCTTCCTTGCGTATTTTTGTCAAATTAATAACTCTTCTTATTTTTTAAAACAATCATCAACAACAAAATCACACTTCCCAAACTTATATAACCACCCAATTTTAATCCTGGTGTTTGATATCTTAACTCAATATTATAATCACCTCCATCCAAAACAATACCCATATACATTGTATTAGCTCTTAATAAATCCACTTCTTTTCCATTAACATATGCTTTCCATCCTGAAGAATAAGGAATAGAAAAACATAAAAATTTTCTTTGATCAAGTGATATATTTCCCTTTATACAATTTGTTTCGATTTTTAGATTTTCAAGTATATTTTCTTTTAATTTTTGAATATCTTGTGGAGAATCATCTAATGATTGACCTAAAATTTGCATATCATCCATCTCATATATTCCTTTATTTTTAAAAATCACTTTTAAATGATGTTCTCCTGCTTTTAAATATCCAATATGTTTTAAATAATTTTTTGTACCATTATAATAACTATTGTATGGTGAATAAATTGTTATATTTCCCTGACTATGCTGATCTTTAATCTGAATTTGTGCTTTAGATAATGTTTGAGCATAATATTTTTGTTGTAATTTTAATTGAGATAGAGAAATATATACATCTTCATCAAAAGGCAATTGATATGATATATGAAGAGAAGCATTCTTTTTCTTTACATAAATCTTATTTCCTTTTCTAACAATATCTTTATAATCATCAATCTTTATTTGTATCTTATTGTATAATTTATTATAATTCTTTTTCTTTAATGATACATTTTCTTCTAACAATACACTTTTCAATAATACTTTTTGTTTTTCTAATGATGTCAATTGATTATACTCATTTCTTTCTATTTGAGAATTATAAGTATAACACAAGGGTAAATAATTTTGATTATAATACACATCATAATCTTTATCATGAATTGTATTCATTTTTTCAAAACCATATGGAACTGTTGTTTGGTCTTTATCTGTTATCAAGTATTTTACCGATGCCAATGAAAGTAATGTTGAGCGTGTATCTAAGCCATTATAAACAGAACTTAAAATATTTACATTTTTCATTTCATAAAAAAATTCTGTTATATAACCATTTCCTAAACTAAAAAAGAAACTAATAGGATTTTTTCTTTGAATAACACTTATGTTATGAAGATTTCTTTGAGAATGTATGAACTTATCGTATCGATAAAAATCATTATCATTTATTTTTGATAAGACTTTTAAATAATTTTGAGTAATATCTTGATATGCTTGATTCTGTGTTAAATATTCATCACTATAATTTTGTCCAATATATTTATAAATAGCATTAACTTGTATACTTATAAGAGTACAAACACATATTCCAATAATCGTTTTATAAACATTTATTTTGTTTTTTAAATGAAAAAATAATATTATTAAAATGATAACTAAAACAATCAAAGAAAATATTAAGCTATAATTTTGAAGTTCTTTATTTAAAAGAACAATGACAACTTCTAAAAGAAAAGCTAATCCTAATAAGAAGTATTGTTTCCAAGTCAATGTTAATAATTGAGGCATACACTCTACAAGAATAAAACTCATTAAAAATGCATAAACAAAGCACCAACGATTTGAAATATAAGAAAAGCCATTAAATAAAACACCAAAAAATGGTAAGCTTAAAAAAGCAACACATAATATCCAAGATATAATAAAAGATATATTCTTTTTTCTTGAGAAAAAAAGCATAAGAGTAGTTAAAAATGTTGTTGCACTTAATCCAGTTATTGTCCAATAGCCTCCATAATGACTACTAATCGTTCCAAAAAACAATTCTATGTAATAAGGAATAGAATATAAAAAAGGAATGAAGGGACGATCTTGGCTTCTTGCAGTATTAAAAAACATTAAAATAACTGGTACTAAAATAATTGCTGATAATCCAATGCCAACAAGATAATAGGCAATGAATTGAGTGATTTTTTTTATAATATTTTGAATATAGTCTTGATGATAATAGTGAAAAAAACGAATACTTGCATAAATAAACATTATTATACAGAGCATATAAAAAAAATAAAAATTACTTATAGCTGATATAAAAACAATACTAATAAATAATAAAGGTGATTTTTTTTGATATATTTTTTCAATACCTATAAAAATAATAGGAAAATATATCATTGGATTTAAAAAATAAGGATGTTTAATTCCTGCATAAATTGCAAAACCACAAAAAGTATATGTTAATGCTCCTATAAATGTTGACCATGATACTTTTTCCATATAATGACAATAAGCAATAAAACTTACCCCTACTAAAAAATATCTTATAAGAATAAGAAATGTATAGAGATATTCTGTATATTGCATAGGAACAAATATTGATAATAAAGTTAAAGGATCTCCTAATACATAGTAATGAAATGTTGTTATAATATCTGCACCATAGCCTATTGAAAAATCCCATAATGGAAGATCTTGATGAGTCAATATATTCTTCACAAGAGTTCTTAAATATTCTCCATAATACATTAATGATGTGTAATGTTGATCTAAACCATCACTTCCTCCAGCAATCCAAATAAATGATTTGTTTTGTATAATAAATACAGAGAAAATAATACATAGGGATAGAAAAAAAGAATTGTAAAAAATAGATAATTATTTTTTCTTTTATTTTGATTATAAAAATGAATAAAATGAGACATATTAATCCTCCCTATCAATATAATCTTTAATAATATAAATAGGTCTATGCTTTGCTTCAGTATATGTCTTTGCTAGATATTGTCCTAATATCCCCACAGAAAAAAGTTGAATTCCTGAAACAAATAAAATAATGGCTGTTAAAATAATAAAACTATGAACAATAGATAAAAAAACAAATTGTCTTATTAAAATATAAATAAATAAAAGAATAGAAAACAAAAACATAATGATTCCCAGTACAACAGATATAGTTAATGGTTTGGTTGAAAATGCAATAATCCCATCCATTGCATAAGACAATAATTGTCCAAAACTCCATTTTGATTCTCCACTTGCTCTTTTATCCACAACATATGGCATTAAATATGTATTATATCCTACCCATGCAAATATTCCTTTAGAAAAACGACATCTTTCTGGTAATTCTTTAATTGTTTCAACAACATTTCTTCTCAAAGTTCTAAAATCACTAGCCGAATGTGAAATTTCTACTTCTGTAATTTTATTAATAAAATGATAAAAACTATCCTTAAAAAAAGTCATAACCTTACTTTCTTTTCTTACCTTTTGATATGCAGCCACACTATCATATTATTGATGCTCATCTAAAAATTCAACCATTTCAACAACATATTTAGGAGATTGTTGTAAATCTGCATCAATAATAGATACATAATCACCATTTGATTTTTCTAACCCTGCTAAAATAGCAGCTTCTTTTCCAAAGTTTCTAGAAAACTGAATTATTTTTGTATCATCAGGATGTTGATGATGTAAAGATAATAACTTTTGAGACGTATGATCTTGGCTTCCATCATTCACAAAAATAATTTCATATGATAATATTTTATCTTTTAAAAACTTATTAACTTCTTGATAAAATAATTCAACATTTCCTTCCTCATTATAACAAGGTACAACTAATGATAATTTCATATAAACCTCCTTAATTATTTGAACACAAAAAATTTACTAATCAAATAATTTCCAATTAAGACAATAATTTGTGTTTCTAACTTACCAATAAACTCATCTTGCCCTATTATATTGACAAGTAAAAAAACACCTCCAACTTCAATAATCATTGTTATAATTCTTGCTGAAATAAACTTTGTACATTCTCCAAACAATTCCTGCAATGATTCACAATGACTATGAAAGACAAATATTTTATTCATGACATATGCAAATAATATAGAAACAATAACTGAAATAATATTGCTTATTGTTATATCTATTTTCAAAAAATAATATAACATTGTATATACACTAAAATTGACGATTGTTGTCAAAGCTCCAACAACAATATAAACAATAACTTCTCTTGATTTTAATTTTAATATCCAATCATCAACCAACTATCTTTCCTCCTTATAAACAAGTTATAATTCTGAACATCTTCATTTTAACAAGATAATGTGTAAAATATATGAAAGCTATTTCTTTTATTTATGATAGACATTCCTATTATAATTTATACAAACATACTTTTATCTACTTAATTAAAAAAGACCAATTATTATAAACCAATTGATCTGTTCTCAATTTTTTACTTCATTAATATACTTATAGCCTCAGCAACACTATCTACAACATATGAAACTTGTTGTTGAATCATTAAAGGGGAATTTTTAAAAGTAAATGAGCAATCAACAACATCTAACATAGGAATATCATTATAAGAATCTCCTATTCCACTCATATCATCAATATTTAATAATTCTTTTACTTTTAAAATACCATATCCTTTAGAACATCCCTTTTTTACAATATCTATTGAATTTGTGTTTTGAAATCCTTCTAAAGAATGATAGTTTTGATTTATATGATAACATATTGTTTTAGCTTGTTCCTCAGTTTCAAAAACTAATGATATTCCATATATCTTTTTATCTTTTATATCATCTAATGAACGAATTATTTTTATATCTTTATCATATTCCTCATAAGCTGTTTTATAAACATCAGTATCTGTTTGAATGATTATTAATGCTTTTTGATGATATTCTTTATAAATTTTATGTATATCTTCAAAACAAATGATTTTCTCATAAATCACATGTTTTTCTTTATTTAAAATAACAGCCCCACTTGTAGCAATATAAAAATCAGGTTGAATATCACTTGGTAAAATTTCAGTTGTTTCTTTTAATGGTCTTCCTGTACACAATCCAAATAGATATCCTGCTTTTTGATATTTTCTTATAAAATTCATATCGCTAACTTTAAATCGACCTTTAAAAATTAATGTTCCATCTATATCACTTGCTAACGCTTTAGTCATTGTATATTTCTCCTTCACTATGTTGAAGTTGTTTTAAAAAACTTTCTTCAATAATACCATCCCAATGGTCTTGTGTTATTCCTGTTTTTTCAAGTTCTCTATATGATAAAAAACCTCCTGCCATAGTTGAATGTCCCCCACCATTCCCATTGAGTGTTACAAGTGCTTTTTGAACAATATTGCCTGCATCTAACTGATGAGGTAGTCCACTTCTTACAGAAAACTTCAAGCCATTTTGTCTATATGAATAAATAACACAGAAATTAATTTCTTGTAAAGCTAATATAAAATCTGCAACCATCGCTATTAATGCATCTGGACAATCAAATGGAATATAAGCAAATCCTGTTTTACCATAAAGATGAATACTTTCTATTGCAGCACCATAAGCTTTAAGATCACTTAATTCCATAGAACTTTTACTAATATGATAAATTAATTGAGTGTTTGCTTTTTGATACAAATATGAAAACATATCAATATCTAATGTTGTAACACCTCTTGTTAAATTAGCAGTATCTACTTGCAATCCATATAATAAAGCAGTTGCTATCATCTCATTCATAGGTGTATTGGTTTCTATATAATATTGGGTAATGAGTGTGCTACATGCTCCGACAATTCTTATATCTTTGTACTGATAATCATAATCAAATACAGTTGGATGGTGATCTATACATGCTATTTCATAACCTGATAAATCTGTTAAATTTGTATTATATTTTTGTCCATCCACAGTAACAACATAATCATCTTGACTCATATAATTAATTTCATCATAAGTTGCAAATTGAATTGGTAGCATTTTAATCATATTTTGTAATGAACTTCTTTCAATACTTCCCACATAACAAAGATGACTCTCTATTCCATGATATTTTAATAATTGTTGTAATCCATAAGCACTTCCTATTGCATCGGGATCTGGAAAATTATGAGTTTGAACATAAACTTTATGATTTTTTAACAATTCAAATAATTTATTGATTTCTTCTTTTTTCATTTCAATCACCATATTTTAATTATTCTCTTTTTAAGAGTATCATTTTTTTAATTTAATGAAAAGATAAATTATATGAGAATATATAAGAAATCATTTATCAAAAAAACTAACCTTAAATCTAGCTTTAAAATTTTTTATTAATTCTCATATAATACTTATCTATTTATATTGTTTTATTCTTTTTTACTGAATCTACCTTACGACTTTCTGTCAATGAGCAATTATTTATAATATTCACTAAACTTGTAAATATACTTATAAACTAAAATATAAATAACAGTGATGAATATTAGCAAGTACAGTATATACTACTTCAGATAAATGTTTTTTTATATATGCCATTCTTGCAAGAATATCATTCTATAATACTTTTTAAAATTTATAAGAAATTAGAAGAAATACTTATTTTACAAAATAGTAAAAAAAACCTTGAATCTATCAAGGTTTTTCTTTTTTAAAATTTAAAGTGCACCATTTGTCATATATTCATATTCTATATCA
>CAJUOS010000027.1 GCA_910588075.1 uncultured Erysipelotrichaceae bacterium
TAGAGAAAAGAAAACTGAAGAATTATTTAAATCCTCCAGTTATATTATAGAGCCTTTTTCTTTACGATCTAACCAAGTTTCACTTGTTTTGCCATTCATTAAATATTGAAAAATAATATCATTATTATAAGTTACTCTTATTCTTACATTTTTAAGATTTTCTTTTTTAACAATATCTAAAACAGCCATGCCAAATAAAAATGCCTTTTCATGATTAAAATCATGAAAACATAATTCTTTTTCTTGTTGTATTACGTCGTTCATTTTACAATTGCCTCCTTTTCTTTTTTTTATCATAAAATTTCATAAAAGAAAATATTTCTATGTATTTAGAACAATAAGTTCGTTTTTTTGTTTATAAAAATAATATATCTTGAACTTTTAGTCCAAGATATGGCGATAATTTTGTGTATAGTTTTGAGCATAAAGAAGAGAATATATAATACTAAGAATATAATGAAAAGTTAATTGAGAATAGAAAGTTGCTATTTTTTGATCATCTTCTTTATCTGGAATCAGTAAATGATAATCACAATATTTATATAATAAAGAATCTTTATGGGCTGTTATAGCAATTGTTTGGCAATGGTTTCTTTTAAGAATTTGCAAACATTTTTGATATGTATAGTAATGTCCAGAATAACTCAAAAATAAGGCACAATCTTTTTCATTAGCATTATAACTCATATGAATTTCTTCATAATTTTCAGTAGCTAAAATAGGATAGCAATTAATCTTAATCAGTTTGTTCATAAAAGTCATAGCTGTTATTTTAGAATCACCAATAGCATAAATAAAGAAACGTTCTGAATTTGTAATAACATTAATAATTTTTTCAAGATATAAAATATCTAATTGAGAATTGATAAGATCTATGCTTTCTTTGTATAAACTGCTCATATTATTAATAATTTGAGATATAGATTCTTGTTGATAAAATGGTGAACTAAAATCAATGGATTGATGAATATATTTTTGAGATTCTATTTCTTTGATGAAAGAGAGTTTAAAATCTTTATATCCTTTAAAACCTAGTTTTTTACATATTCTAATAATTGTAGCATTAGATGTATATGTTTTTTTAGCTAAATCTTGAATAGACATATGAATAATTTTATCTTCGTTATTTTTTATAAAGTCTATAACTTCTTGTTGAGAGTCAGTAAAGTGTATGTTTTGAAAGTTCATAAGATCACCTCACTTTTATTATAACAAAAAAAGAACTACAGAAAAGTAGTTCTTCATTATTTAATAAGTTTAAAATGTTGGCCTGGTTTAATAAAATCTAATAACATTAATTCTTCAGGTCTAATTGTTGCAACTAAGTTACGTTCACCATCATCAGGAATTTCAGTTAAAACAATTTCTAATTCTCCACGATAATGAGCTAAATTGTCATTGACAACTAAAACATCACCACGAGTAAAGACTTTTTTACCTGGATCACGATAAGGAATTGATTGAGATTCTAATTCTTTATTCATGCTTTCAGATTCTGTATATAAATCTTGAACACTCTTCTTTTCTTTAAATTTAATTCTAGGGAAAGAAGATCTTAACATAAATGAAGAATGATCATAACGATCCCAATGAGGTCCAAATTCATACATAACAAGTTTTTCGTTTTCAGTAAGACCTTCAACTTCCTCAACTTTAATTTCTAATGCTTGATAGTTAAGTTTTGATAATGCTTCTAATTCTGCTTCAGTTGCAGGATAATTTCCAATTAAGATATCATCAACATCACCAGTTGCTAGTAAATAACGTGCTTGTAAATCAATTGGTAAACCTCTCATAATTTCAACTGTTGGTAAACCACAGAAGACTTGCCAAGGTCCAATTGTGTTATCATTGTTACTAGAAACAAAAGCAGCAGTATGTAGATTTAATTCTTTCCAATATCTGTTATATTCTTGGAATAAATCAAAATCTAAACCAGTGTAACGTTCTGGGAAAAAGTTATGGCACATAATCATTTGATCTTTGTTACCACCTTGATTAATTAATAATTCAACTCCAGCATCCATACTTGCATTAAATTCAACTTTAATATTGTAAGGATTACGTGTAATTTGAATGTCGCCTTGTGTCCCAAAGTTTCCATCTAATCTAATAATATCTAAACCTAAGTCAGCAAAAGGTTTAAGATTATCAGGTGAAGCTCCAATAATATCAAAGACAGCTGGATTTGTATCAGCAGCAACCTCAAATCCTAATTCGTGAGCTTTCTTCATAAAATCCTTAAATGTTCCCATATAAGATTCTCTTTCTTCTTCAGGAATAGATAAAAAACAAGTGAAAATTCTGCTGAATCCCAAACTAGCAGCTTTTTCCATATAAGCGTATACCTCTTCAATAGGTGTTTTATCAGGGTATACAGAAATACCAAGTTTATGCATTTTCGTTTTCCTCCTTTAATAAACTCATATACTTATATTATAACAGTTTTTATAATATTATTTAAGTCAAAAAAATATTTTCTATAAATTTTGTTAGAATTGTACTATAATACTAAAAAGAGAGGAGTTTTGATATGAGTTTAGAAATATGTTTATCATTTATTGTTACGTTTCTCATAAGTTTAGCTCTTGTTCCAATTGTTGGAAAAATATCAAAAAAATTAGGAATTATTGCTCATGTCAATAATCGAACAATACATAAAGGGATTATTGCAAGAACTGGAGGTTATGCCATATATATTGCATTTTTGATTGGAGCAATGGTTTTTTTAAAGACAGATACACAAATTAATTCTATACTTATTGGTGGATTTATTATATTTCTAACAGGATTTTATGATGATATTCATGATCTTTCTCCTAAGTTAAAGATGTTAGGACAAGTTATTGCTGCTTTAGTTGTTATATTTTATGGAGATATATCATTAAAAGGTTTTACACTTCCATTTTTACCAACTCAAATTTCTTATTTTATTGCTATTGTTATTACTATTGGTTGGATTGTAGGAATTAGTAATGCAGTTAACTTGATTGATGGTTTAGATGGTTTGTGTGGTGGAATTTCTATTATTGTATTAGTAACAATTTCATTAACATCATTAACCTATGGTAGAACAGATATTTCATCATTATCTTTACTTTTAGCAGGAGCTATTAGTGGATTTCTTGTTTATAACTTTCATCCTGCTTCTATATTTTTAGGAGATTGTGGAGCATTGTTTATTGGTTTTATGATAGCTGTTATATCACTGTTAGGATTTGGATATAAAAGTTCTTCTTTCTTTACTTTAGGAGCACCTATTGTTGTATTAATGGTACCAATTATGGATACTTTGATAGCAATTATTAGACGTAAAGTTCATCATAAAAGTTTTAGTGAAGCTGATCGTAATCATTTGCATCATAAATTAATGTTCTCTTTAGAATTAGGACAAACAAAAAGTGTACTTATTTTATATGGAGCAACAATTTTATTTTCATTTTGTTCTTATTTATATTTATTTGATAGAATAGCTGCAACAATCTTATTTTTTACTTTGATGTTATTGTTTGAAATATTTGTTGAAGCAACAAATATGATTGATCGTAAATATAAACCAATACTAACATTTGCTAATATTTTTATAAAGAGTGAATATTTACCTTCTATTAAAGATTCAAAACCATATCGAAAGATTGCTCATAAAGCTAAAAAACAATATGCAATTATTTTGTTATTATTATTAGGAATAGTTTTTTCTTTAATATTTATGATTAATAATGATAATGAAAAAGAAGTTAAACCAATTCGTAAAGTTGTTTATGTAGAAACAAAGAATGAAACAGAAACAATGGAAAATATATATAATCAATTAAAAATAGCAGTTGATACAGATAATAGAAATGATATAGGACAATTAGTTGGAGCATATTTTATTTGTGATTATTATACTTTATCAAATAAAGAAGTGGATCAAATAGGTGGAATAGATTATTTTTATAATAATAAAAAAGATAATTTTAAAACATATGCTCAAAACGATTATTATAAAAATGCAAATGAATATATCAATAATCATATGAATACACAAGAAGTTATTAATTATGAAATATTATCTTATGATAAATCAACAAAAGCATTGAAAGGTTTAGAGGATTATAGTTATTATGATTTAAAAATTAAAGTTTATTTTAATGAAAATAATCCAATTATTAATTCAAATGAAACTATATCAACAGTTACACTTATAGAAAAAGATCAAAAATTTAGTGTTATAGCTATTGAAGAATAGAAGGAATTCAAAAGAATTCCTTTTTACATATCAAGAAAATATATACAATAAATATAAAAATGTTATATACTAAAAAAGTAAAAGTTTATAATATTTGGTGGTTGAAATTTTATATTTTATGAAAATGGAAGCAGGTGTAAATCCTGAGCTGTCCCGCAGCCGTGAAAGGGAGTCAATGCAAAATGTCACTGAGAAATTGGGAAGACGCAAAGACGAAGAACTTGAGCCGGAATACATGCCATCATCTAAGAATACACTTTACGGAGTATAAAGTAGTTCTCGTATGAATGATAGGACGAGAATGTCCTATTTTTTAACAAGACCTACCAAATAGGGAGGAAAGAAAATGAAAAGAATTTTTACAAGTTTAGTTGTATGTTTTTTAACTGTTTTTTTAACAGTATCAAATGCAGGTGCATTAAGTTATGATACAAAAAAAATAGATGATGCTTATGAGAAAATTGTTGAATATTATAAAACTCATAAAGTATTAGAAAGTCCTGATGAAATGATTGTTGTGGAAGCATTGGGATTAGAAATAGAATCAGGATATCAGTTACCAGATTTGGAAACATTAGATTTTGAAACATTAACTATTGGAGATTTAACAAAGTCTATGATTGCATTAACTTTAATGGGTAAAGATATTGAGAATATTCAAGGAAAAAATCTTGTTAAAATATTAGAAAGTTATGTGAATAATGATGGAACTGTTAAAAATAGTTCAGGACATGGTGATATGATTTGGGTATTATTTGCATTAGAAACAATTTCTTCTGATAAAGTGATAACTGTTGCTGATCAATTAGTGAAAACAAATGTTAATGGTGGTTATGGATATGTATATGATGGTGTAACTTATGCCAGTCCTGATACAACTGGATGGGCAATTGAAGCTTTAACAGTGGCAGATAAGGATAGATATGTTAATAATATTCAAGCTGCTAAAGATTATCTTGCTACAAAAACAGATGGGAATGCAGGGTATAGATTTGATGAATATAGTCAAGCTAATGGTGATACACAATCTTGTGTGTTGGAAGGATTGTTTGCTACTGATACAAAAGGTATTGTAAATGGGGATTATGATGATGGAAATATTAATCCTATAGATGTTTTACTTTCTTATCAATTAGAAGATGGTTCATTTAAGGCAGAAGTTTATGATGGTTGGACACCAACAGGAGAATATGCTTTTAATGCTTATACAACAATGGAAGCTGCAAGATGTTTAGGTACATATAAAAATGGAAGTTTTGTATATAAGGCTAAGGAAGCTTATATTTTAATTCATACAAAAGAAACAGATGATAAAGAAACAGAAAAACCAGTTCAAGATAATGATAAACCAACGGATAAAAAAGAAGAATCAAAAAATGAAATTAAAACACCTAAAAAAGAGTCTGATTCTCGTCAAACAAAAATTGTAAAAACAAGCGATCATTATGATGTGGTAAATGTTTTCTTATTATTGATAATTTCTGGAGGAGTATTTGTAGGAGCAAAGAGAAGAAATGAAGAAGTTTGTTAGTTATTGGAAACAAATGGATAAAACTAAAAGAATTGTAATATTATTTATTACAGTTTCTTTTGCTTTTATTGTAGGTATATCATATTATCGTTCTATGGAAAGTCCATCATTTAAACCAAAAGATATGATAGAAGATATTTCTGATAAGAAAACATCTTTAAATAAGAATGATAAGATAGTAAATAATAATCAAGAAAAAACAGTTTCGAAGAAAAAAGATACAACAAAAGAAACAGTATCTCCAACTCAAAAGAAAAAAGATAATGAGAAAAAAGATAATCAAAATACAAGTAAAGTAAAAACAAATCCAAAAAAAGAAAATAAGCAAACAACTGAAAATAAAGATAATGATTCTCAAACAGATAAAAAACAACCACAAGTAGAAGTACTAGAAAAAGTTAATACTATTCAAATAAAAGTTAAAGGTATTGATAAAATCATAATGAGTGGAAATGTAGAAATCGATGAAGGGAGTACAGCATTAAGTGTTTTAAAAACAATTGCTTCACAAAATCAGCTACGCATTTTAACTTCAGGATTTGGTTCTATGACTTATGTGCGAGGAATAGGTGATTTAGTAGAGAAAGAACATGGTAGTGGATCTGGATGGATGTATAAGGTTAATGGAAAATCTCCTAATATAGCTGCAGGTGGTTGCTATTTAAAAGATGGGGATAGTGTTGTTTGGTATTATGTTTATAGTGATTGATGATGAGTAAAGTTAAAACGATAAGTTTAATTGGGATATTGGCAGCTGTTAATATTGCTTCAAGAATTGGCTTACAGGCATTACCAAACGTTAAACCAGTTACATCTATTATTATTATTTCAGTTATGATTTTTGGATTAGCATTTGGGGTAAAGTTGACAATTGTTACAACGATTGTATCTAATGTTTTTTTAGGAATGGGAATATGGACTTTTTTTCAAATTTTAGCATGGATTGTTATATGTTTATTGACACAAATTGTTATGGATATTTATCATAAAATAAATAAAGAACCTTCATTGATAGTTATGGCATGTTTTTCTTTTTTCATGGGTTATGTTTTTGGTTTTATTGTTTCGTTAGAACAATTGATGCTTGGTGGGATAGGATTGTTTTTATCTTATTATTCAGCTGGTTTTATTTTTGATACTTTACATGCTGTTGGAAATTTCTTTTTCTATCTTATTTGTACACCTATTTTAACAAAGATATTTATGAAAGAGAGAGAAAAGCTTATATAAACTAAAAAAAGATTGTATTTTAGTTATCATTGTGGTATTATAGCAATGCTTATGTATAAAAAATCTAAAGAAAAGGAGGTATCATAATGATTTTAAATGTATTATTAATGATTGTTTCAGTTGCTTTGATTATTGTATGCCTATTACAAAGTGGAAAATCTGATGGTATTGTCAATGCATTGACAGGACAAAGTTCTAATCTTTTTGCTCATCAAAAAGAAAGAGGAGCTGATTTGATACTTTCTAGAATTACAGTAGGACTTGGAATAGCATTCTTTGTTCTTGCTATATTAATTAGAATGGGTTAATAAATAATAGGGCACAAAAATGTGTCCTATTTTTAATTTTGGATATACTAAGAAGGAGGTGGTTTTATGAAAGAAAATATTATAAAGCTTTTAGAAGATCAAACATTTACTTATAGAAAAATAGATGAATTAGCACAATATTTTGAAATGACAAGTACAGAAGATTATATTCAATTTATTAAATTTATGAATCAACTAGAAAATGATGGTCTAATTATTCGTAACAAAATGAATGAATATTATTTAATTAATCAATTACAATTTTATAGTGGAATTATTGAAATGAACAAAAGAGGTTTTGCTTTTGTTAAAGTGGATGAAGATAGAGAATTTTATATTCATGAAACAAATTTGAAAGATGCTTATGACAAAGACACTGTTTTATTAGAGAAAATTCCCTCTCGTGGTGCAAGAGAGGAAGGAAGAGTTGTTCGTGTTTTAAAACGAGGACAACTTCGTTATGTAGGTGAAGTTAAAAAAGGAAAAAGGGATTATTATATACAAGTTGATGATTCTAAATTCTCAAAACCTATTTTTGTAGATCATGCGCATATGCATGGAGCCGTTTTAGGACATAAGGTTGTTGTTGAAATAAAAACTTTTAAACCACAAATTAAAGGAAATATTGTGAAAGTTATAGGTCATAGAAATGATCCAGGTGTTGATATTTTATCTATTGTTCATGCTCATGATGTTGATATTGAATTTCCTAAAGAGGTTTATGAACAAATTGAAAAGATTCCAGATGAAATAGATTTTCAAGATATTTCTAATAGAGTTGATTTAAGAAATGAAGTTATAGTAACAATAGATGGTGATGATGCTAAGGATTTAGATGATGCTATTTCTTTAAAAAGATTGAATAATGGAAACTATCAATTAGGAGTCCATATTGCTGATGTTTCTTATTATGTAAAAGAAGGTTCACCTTTAGATAAGGAGGCTATTAAAAGAGGAACTTCTATTTATTTGGTTGATAGAGTTATTCCAATGTTACCTCATAAATTATCTAATGGAATTTGTTCTTTAAATCCTCAAGTTGATAGATATACAATAAGTTGTATAATGGAGATTGATAGTCAAGGAAATGTTGTAAATCATGATATAATTCCATCTGTTATACATTCTTCTTATCGTATGACATATCAAAATGTAAATAAGATATTAGATGGTGATAAAAATGTTCAAGCTGAATATCAAGATGTTGTTGATTTGTTCTTTTTGATGCAAGAACTAGCAACTTTATTGAGAAGAAAGCGTGATAAAAAAGGAGCAATTGACTTTGATGTCAATGAGGCAAAAGTCATTGTTGATAAAAGTGGAAAGACTGAAGAGGTTATTTTACGTACAAGAGGAAAATCAGACAAAATTATAGAAGAATTTATGCTATGTGCTAATGAAACTGTTGCAGAACATTTTAAATGGTTAGAATTACCATTTATCTATCGTATTCATGAACATCCAAAACTTAAGAAATTACAACAATTTGTTTCGATAGTGAAGCCATTAGGATATACAGTTAAAGGGTCTTTAGAAAATATATATCCAAATGAATTAAGTTCGATTATTGAAGCTTCAAAAGATACTGAAGAACATACAATTATAGCAACACTTTTATTACGTTGTATGCAAAAGGCAAGATATGATGAACAATGTTTAGGTCATTTTGGTTTGGCAGATGAATACTATACACATTTTACTTCACCAATTCGACGTTATCCAGATTTATTGGTTCATAGATTAATTAGAACTTATCTTTTTGAACAAAAGATGGATAGTATTTCTCATTATCAAGAAGTTATTCCTTATCTAGCAGAGCAATCTTCAAATAGAGAAAGAGAAGCTATTGATATTGAAAGAGAAGTGACAGATATGAAGATGGCTGAATTTATGTCTTATCATATTGGTGAAGAGTTTGAAGGGATGATTTCATCTGTTACACAATTTGGATTTTTTGTTGAATTAGAGAATACAATTGATGGTTTGGTTCATATGAATGAATTGAAAGATGATTACTATCATTATGATGAAAAGAATTTAATGTTAGTTGGAGAAATGACAGGAAAAACATATAAATTATCAGATAAAGTGAAAGTAAGAGTTATTTCTTGTGATAAAAAGGAAGGAACAATTGATTTTGAATTGGTTGGACAAAAAACAAGAATAAAAAAGAGAAAAACAATTCATATAAATGACAAAAAATTAAAGACAAATGGAAAGAAAAAAGGTAAAATAAATAAGTCAAGAAGACAAAGAAAGTTTATTAGAAAAAGATAGGGGTGATATGTATGAAAATTATTTCTCAAAATAAAAAGGCTTTTCATGATTATTTTATATTAGAAACATATGAAGCTGGTATTGAGTTAAAAGGAACAGAAATTAAATCTGTGCGAAAAGGTAGTACAAATTTAAAAGATGCTTTTATTCGTATTAAAAATGATGAAGCCTATATAGAGAACATGCATATTGCTCCTTATGAACAAGGAAATCGCTTTAATCATGAACCACTTCGTACAAGAAAACTTCTTTTACATAAAAAACAAATTAAGAAATTACAAAAAGAAGTAAAGGAAAATGGTTTAACGATAGTTCCAACTAAGTTATATTTTAATACATCTAAATTGAAAGTAGAAATTGCTTTAGCTCGAGGTAAAAAACTATATGATAAACGTCAGGATCTAAAGGCTAAAGATGCAAAAAGAGATGTAGAAAGAGCATTGAAAAATGCTTATTAATGGGGGCGTCTTGGATTCGACAGGGGTCAGTTTGAATAGAATGGCAGCCGTTGGCATACGTTAAATGCAACAAAAAATATCTGGAAACAGACAACAATTATCTTTCGCTTGCTAGTCGACGTTAGACTTTAGCGAATATCAGCCTTTGAGATACCTATGCTTAAAGAACTGGTAACATACTTTATAGGTTAAGGGTATATAGAGTCTGGATGTATATCTCGAAAATTAACAGAATCGCTAAGTGAAAGACTGCTTGTGGATCGTAGCTTAGTTAAATTTATTCGACAAGATAAGCTGTAGAAGTTCTATATGGGACGGCTTTTGGACGCGGGTTCGATTCCCGCCGCCTCCACCAAGAAAATTCAAGACATTCTAAAAATTTTTAGAATGTCTTTTTTAATAAAGAAAGGATGTGTTTTTCATGAATTATATTTTAAAACAGTTTGATAATGATTTATTGTATTTTTCTATGGAAAATACAAATGATGGTTTAGATGTAAAAATATGTATGAGTGAACAGGAAATTAAAATAGAACAATTATTTCATATATATAATAAAAATTTTTGATAATGTGGATAAAAGATTTAAAATAGAGTAAATTTGAGAAAGATTATCTTAAATAGATTTAGTTAAATTATTATTAGAATAAATTAAAATTGGAGGAAATACTATAATATGATTCGCTATGCTACTGAAAATGATTTTGAATTATTAAATAAATATGATAAACATATTTGTGAAACTGAATTAAGAGAATGTATAAAAGCAAAAAGAATTTTAATTATGTTTAATGGTGAAAGCTTTATTGGATGGTTACGCTTTAATTTGTTTTGGGATAATATTCCTTTTATGAATATGTTGTATTTTTTAGAAGATTATAGAGAAAAAGGTTATGGAAGTCAGCTAGCGAGTTTTTGGGAACAAGAAATGAAAAAAAGCAAATATAATATAGTCTTAACTTCTACAAAATCCAATGAGCAGGCACAATTTTTTTATCGAAGAATTGGATATGTAGATTGTGGTTCTTTACTATTACCTAACGAGCCTTTAGAAATTATTTTGTTAAAAAATATAGTATAGCTATAGATGAGATATGAGGAGGAAAAATATGATTAAGAAACAAGATTTACCAGAGTGTCCTGTAGCAACAACTGTAAATTTAGTTGGAGGTAAATGGAAATTATTAATATTAAGAAATCTTTTAAATCGACCTTATAGATTTAATGAACTTCAAAAATCATTAAAGGGTATTAGTCATAAGGTATTAGCTGAAAGCCTATGTTCTATGATTGATGATGGGATTATAATTAGAGTTGATTATAATGAAAATCCTCCACATATAGAATATGTTTTATCTCAATTAGGAGAAGCAATGAGACCTATTATAAACGCTATGGAAGAATGGGGAAACTTCTATAAAAATAATATATAAATGAGCAGTTACAAAAAGGTGCGTACTTTTTTTATAATTATTTTTAAGTTACTATTGGATAGAAAATATAGGAGGAAAAATAAAATGAAAGTAATTGAATTAATAGAAACAAATCTTACAAAAAGCAATACTTCATTAGAAATTATAAAAGATATGGCAAGAATATCAAAAATAAATAAATTGGAAGAAGATGATACAAATACTTTTGTTAGTGTTAATGATTTAGAATTTCATAATGGAGTTATTGAAGTTGATGTATGTGGAAAATTAAGAAATGATGCTCCAATCCATGCTCGTGGATTTATAGGTTTAGTGTTTCGTGTCAATGATATGAATAATGAATTTGAAGCTTTTTATATTAGACCAACAAATGGTAGAGATTGTAATGATCCTATTCAAAAAAAACATGCTTGTCAGTATTTTTCTTATCCTGGTTATACCTATTCTTACTTTAGAGAATATGGGATTAATGATTATGAATCAGAATTAAATAGTATTGCTTTAGATAAATGGAGCCATATTAAGGTAATAGTCAAAGACGAAACAGCAATTTTCTATGTTGATAATAGATTGGCTTTAAAGGTTGATAAACTTAAACATGGAGATTCAAAAGGTAAGATTGGATTATATGTTGATATTGGTACAGATGGTTGGTTTAAAAATTTAAAAGTAGAATTACAGTAAATGATAAATGAGATTTGAGGGGTAGTCAATATGTGGATGTGTCCAAAATGTGGGAGAGAATTTCAAAGAAGAAATCAGAGTCATTATTGTGGAATAGCGCCTCAAGATGTCACTGAATATATAGTGTTACAAGAAATAAAATGTCGTTCCCATTTAACAAAAATAAGAAACGTAATATTGAATAATATACCAAATGTAAAAGAACGTATAGCTTGGAGTATGCCAATGTATGAAAAAACAAAACAATCAGTATCTTTTAGTGCATGTAAAAATCATGTGAGTTTATATGTAGATACTAAAATTCTTAATAACTTTAAGTTACAATTAAGCGACTTTGTAGTCAAAAAAAATGCTATTTATTTTCCCTATAATAAAGAATTACCTATAAAATTAATAGAAGATATTATAAAACAATGTTTTGAAGATAAATAATAAATTCAAGTTTATCTAAAAGAAATATAGAAACAAAACTATTAATCATCTTACATAAAAATATTATATTTCTAGGACAGCTTTGTATAAAATTTAAAAATAAAAGCACAATCATCACAACAAATATCAATTTTAATAATTGGGATGAAGTATTTATGGATCCAGTGATAGCGAATGCGATATTAGATAGAGTATTACATCATGCACATGTGATCCATATAACTGGGAAATCATATAGACTTAAAGATTATTATGAAGATTCTGACTAATTATAAAATTGTACATTCTTAAGTGAGCAAATTTGTACATTTTTAGATTGACATTTATAATTTGGGGGAAAATCCTTACTTATGCAATGCTACTTCTCACTATGAAACAAGAAGTAGAATTCTTACTTAACAGAATATGTATCTCCTATAACCATAGAGGCACAGAGCCTTTGTGGTTTTTCTTTTGTCACTTTTTATCAGAATATGCCATAGGGCTGTATTTGATATTCGTTGTCACTATCTCCCTCCCCATGCAGGGCTGCCAGCTTGAAGTAGTGTGGAACAGTATACAAATTTCTACAAGGAGAAAGAGTGGGACGTTATCTGAAAAAAACGGATACAAACCACAGCCTGCTTTCACTGGATGGATTTACAGACAGTGAGGGAAATGTGATTGATTTCGTTGTGGATGAAGTGGTGGACGTTGCGGAGATCGTTGTCCATGCGGTGATGATGGTGGATGGGCTGAAAGCCATCCTGCCTTTATAACATTGAGGAGTGATTATCTTTTACATAAATTCAATGTAGTATTTAACATTTCAACGGAGCGTTTCTTGAATATGGTGTTTTTTGTGATATTATAAAAGCAAGTAGAAAGAAGGTGAAAATATTGAACGCTCAAAAAACAGGTGGTTTAATTGCTGCTATCAGGAAAGAACAAAATCGTACTCAGCAGGACTTGGCAAATGAATTAGGTGTATCAAATGCAGCTATTTCAAAATGGGAACGGGGTATCGGCTTTCCAGATGTATCCCTTGTTGAGCCATTAGCCATATCCTTGGGAATTACAATAGCAGAATTATTTAAGGGTGAAAGGATAGATGATAGCATTGATAACGAATATGAAAGTTTATTAGCAGATGTTGTAAAAGTATCAGTTAATGAAATAAGCAAAAAGAAAAAAATAACAAATTGGATTATTGCTATTACTGTTGCTGTTCTTTATTTGCTGATTTCTGTAATATCACACAGGTGGGAAATAACTTGGATAATTTGGATTGTATATTGTTTTTATAGGATTTTTACTGAATACATTTATAAAAAATATTAGTATTCCACAGATATACCAGGATAATATAGATGCAGAGCTAATGAACAAGTGAGTATGTTATCTCACA
Organism: uncultured Erysipelotrichaceae bacterium; assembly: GCA_910588075.1. GTDB lineage: Bacteria > Bacillota_I > Bacilli_A > Erysipelotrichales > Coprobacillaceae > MGBC163490. The sequence continues at coordinate 13,972 of CAJUOS010000027.1, forward strand.
GTTTGTTGGCTCTATTCTTTTATAGAACAGGGGTAGAAGAAGTCTACTGAATAAAAAACGATGTTTGGTGGACGACTTTGCTATATCTTAATTTTCCTCTGACTTCGTTTTGGAGTTTGGATAGATTTTTAATGTGTGGGGCTGATACGAAGTGGAAACTATCCACATACTGCCAGACAGGAGCGAGGATAACCAGTTAAAAAAATCCTCATTCTTGTATGGGGAACTATACACCAAAAAGAGACTGGTATATACGATAGATTTATAAGATTATGGATTTCTATTTATATAACAGAAGGAATAGAAGGTCTTAAAAATAAAATTGAATATAACAAAACTCAATTCAAAGAATTATTTTATAAAAATATATTTAGTGGCTATATAAGCCACTTTTTTCAATATATGAAAAATTTAAAGTCAAAAATAATGTTATAAATGAAAAGGGTATTATTTTAAAATTTAGAAATAGTGATAATCTTGTAACAACACTTTTGGTGTGATATATTTATATATGAGTATACAAATGTACAAAAGTATAATTATAAAATATTACATAACAGAGAGAGGAGACTACTGTATGAAGAAGAGAAAAAATATAAATAGACTTTTTTGCATTACATTGATAATGATATTATTATTATCAAATGGTTTACTAAGAACACATGCAGAAGGAGATACTAATACAACATCTGGTTCAATTACAGAGGTTGAGGAAAGCAAGGAGCTAATTACAACTCTTGAAAGTATGATGAATGAATTGCCAATAATTGAAGAATTGGATAATGAAAAAGATACAGAGGTTATAGAGGAAACATATCAACAATTAGTAGAAATTAAAAAGTTGTATGATAATCTTTCTGAAGAAGAAAAGAACTTTATAACTAAAGATATTATTAATAAATTGGAAACAACTGAACAATGGTTTAGTGAAAGAGAAGAAGTAATGTCAAAACAAGAGCAAATGACAGCACTTATTTCTCAATTTGAAGAAAAGGTTTTACAATTACCAACATTAGAACAATTGAAAAATGGAGAATATACAGATACATTCAATCAAATATATCAAAAACTTATAGTCATTACAGATGAATATGATGAGTTTTCAGAAGAAGAACAATTATTAATTGATGAAAAAACAATAGATAAGCTACAATCTTTACATCAATGGTTCTCAAGTCAAATGTCTATAACCGCAACTGTTGCTGAAAATCCTAATCAAAGTTCAGTTGTTTATTCTCAAAATAAGATGGATGATTTCAAAATGGTAGGGCCATATCAATTTAATATTGCTGGAAATTCAAATACAAAAGGAAAATACCATATTAATTCTAGCTATGCTGTTCCTAATCATTCAGATACAGCAGCAGAAGCAGAATGTGGAACACTTCCATCACAAATAGGAGGAAAAGCGACAACTGCTACAAATAGTAATTCTAGTAGTTCAGTTCTAGAAAAAAAGAATGATGTTAAAATAGTGAAAGCTTATTTAGTTGTAACAACAACAATTAATCCTGAAAGAATTTCAGGAAAAACAGCACCTTTAGCAAAATATGGATTCTTTTTTAAAGGTCCACAAGGAAATATAAAACACTATTATCCTAATAAGATTTATTATGATCAAACAAGTCAAAGAAATGCATGTTATTTAGATGTTACTGATTTTGTTAAAAAAGAAGGTTATGGAAACTATACTGCAATTAATATTCCATATGCAAATACGGCAGCTGGTACATGGAGTGTAGGTAGTGATTTATTTGGAGCATGGAAATTGGTTGTTGTAGAAGAAGATGCAACTTTACCATTACGTATGGTTTGTTTAAAGCTAGGTGGAACTTCAGTTATCAGCGGTCAATCTACAAATGCCGAAATTTCAGGAGATGGGCTTGTTGTTAAAGGTGGAACTGAAACGAAACCATCTGGAGAACTTCTTTTCTCAATGGATGGATATGATATGGTAGATAATACTCAAACTCTACAATATAGCACAAGTACAAGCGGTGGAAATAAGAAGCTAGCAGAATCACCATATCGTTCAAATAACTACTTTTATACAGGAATGATTTTACATAATGGAGAAGAACTTGATAATACCCCAAAAGCATTCCCAGCTTATCAAGCTAATAGCACAACACGTTTGACAGCAGCAGCTCTTCATGGTGGTGCTGTATTTGATACTTATAATACAGATTTCGAAGTTATGAAAATTAATGATGAATCAAATAGTGGAAGTATGCAATTATCTGGAGGAGAAAAACAGGTAACAATGAAAGCAGATACAAGTAGTGCTCCTACATTACTTTCTGCTTTAGGTTTAGCTATTGATATTGTTGTTCCAGAATTTGAGTCTGATATTACTGTTACAAATTTAACACAGCATTATACGACAGCAGATACAGGTTATGACAGAACAGAAAACTATGCTTTACCAAATGATCGTTTAAAGGTATCTGTTGCATGTAAAAATACTTCAAATTCAAGTGATAAAATAGGTATTCAAAATGCAAAATTAACTGTTGAAACACCTGCATTTTTAACTATAGAAAAAGATACAATTAAAGGAAAATATATTGATAAAGATGGACAAGTTACTGAATTAACAGCAACTGTAAATACAAAAGAAAATAAAGTTGAATTTGCTTTAAAATCAGATATTACAGTTTCAAGTGGAGGACATTTTGAAATATCTTATGAAGGTGAAGCAAAAAGTACACGAACTTATACAGAGTATACAAATAGAACTTCTGTTCAAGGAACATTTGTTGATGATGATGGAAATCACTATGAGAGTTTTTCTTTAGAGAATATGGGGATTTCTTATGCTGAAACAGCTTCTGATATCTTAAAATTTAAATTAACAGTTAATAAAGATGGAAATGGTGATGTTACAGGAACAGGAAAATATCCATATGATAAAAGTGCTGTTGCTACTTGGACACCAAAAGAAGGAAGTTATACAAAATTATTACTTGTTGATGGTGAAGTCAGAGATGATTTGGTTTTAGATGAAACAGCAACAATTCAAATGAATAGTAAGGATCATACAGTTTTTGCGAATTTTGTTGATGGTAAAAGACCTGTTAAGGATTATTATACTATTTCAGTAAGTGGTGATAGTCATGTTGAAGATTTAACACCAAGTAAGATGTTAGCATCAGGACAAAATTATACAGTATCATGGAGTGTTCAAGAAGGATACTCAGTCAGTGAAATATTAGTAGATGGTTATGCTTATCCAGTTTCTAATGAAGGAAGTATTACATTTAAAGGAATACTAGCAGATCACACAGTACAAATTCATACAGTTAGTGATTATGTCTATGTGCAAACAGTTGTAAAAGGCTCAGGAAGCATTACGCCATCAGCATTAGTACGTCGAGGAGATAATTATCTTGTAGAATGGAAAGGAAAGAATGAAGATAGTATTCTTTCAACAGTAACAATTAATGGAAAAGTTGTTTATAACGAAACAGCAGCCAAAGCAACTATACCTACAAAATGGAATTTTACAAATCTTCAAAATTCTCAAATTGTTGAGGTTGTATATCGTGAAGAAGGAAAAACTGAAAATGATTTGTGTTTAGTCACAACACAATTATTAAATGGACCTGGAAGTATTACACCATCTCAAACAGTAACTTCAAATTCTTCTTTAAAAATACAATGGCAACATGATAAGAATTATGAAGTATCTAAAGTTGTTTATTATCAAGGATCTATTAGACATGAAATGCCTGTTACAGATAATTTTATAGAATTAAAAGATATTACAGAAGATTGTATTGTTCAAGTGTATTTGAAAGATAAAACTGATATATCACAAGATACTTTATATGAGATTACAACATCATTGGTTGGTGGACCTGGAAGTATTAGTCCTAATCAAATACAAATAGTTAAAGGAAGTCAAAGGACAATACAATGGGAAATTGAAGATGGTTATAAAGTTGTTTCTGTAATGATTGATGGTAATATTTGGGATAGTTTAACAGAAGCCAAGAAACATGTTTTTAAAAATATTACAAGTAATCATCAAATTGTTGTTAATATAAAGAAAGATGTACCTCCAACAGAAAAAAGTGATTTATATAAGGTAGATACACATAAAATTGGAAATGGAACAATTAGTGAATCGGTCATTGTTAAACCTGGAGCATCACATGTTGTAACATGGAGTCCAAAAGATGGAGAATCTGTTTTAAGTGTAACTGTAGATGGAGTAAAAAGACCAGATTTAATTGATAAAGGAAAGATAGAATTTGTTGGAATAGGAAAGAATCATACAGTTGATGTTGTCTTTTCAGTTGATCAAGATGAACCTAAACCAGAAGATTTCTTATATTATATTTCAACAAAACTTTATGGTGGTGTAGGAACAATCAGTTCTTCTATACAGGTTAAACAAGGTGAAACTTATTTAGGAAAATGGACAGCAGATAAAGGATATTCTGTAAAGACAATTTTAATTGATGGTATTGTTGTGGGTAGTTTACAACAATTTGGAACTTTCAATTTTGATGATATTCAAGATAATCATGAAGTTGTTGTTGTTTTAGAAAGTGAAAAGGAACAAAATCCTATTGAGACATTATTGAATGTATCAACATCTATTAAAGGACCAGGAACAATTACACAAAGTATGGTTCTTAATAGAAATGATAATCATAAAGTTGAATGGAATATAGAAGATGGTTGGGAATTAGATAAAGTTTATGTTGATGGTGTACTTGTGGCTGAAACAATGTTTAAAGATAATTCCATAGATTTTACAAATTTACAAGCTAATCATCATGTTGAAGTTGTTTTAAAGAAAACTGATAGTCCAGATGAATCAGTTGATGATATTTATCCATATAAGGTTGAAACAATTATTAAAGGTGGAATAGCCAATATTACTCCTACAACTTATTATGCTCATGGAGAAGATGCAGAAGTAGAATGGAAAATTGACCCATTCTATGAGATTTCAAGAATTTATATTGATGGTGTTTTACGTGAAGATTTAAAAGATAATAAAATTTCTTTTGCAAATCTTTCAAAGAATCATAAAGTTGAAATTATATTAATGCCATTAAAACCAGTAGATGTAGCTATAGAAAAAACAGCAAGTAATATGACGCATCCAGATGGTCCAAATAAAGTAGGAGATACGATTTTATATACATTAAGAGCAGTTAATAAAACACCACACTCACAATGGGATAATGTGGTTATTCAAGATCAAATACCTGCAAGTTTAACAATAGATTTAGATAGTATTGTGTTAATTGGAAAAGATGGTTCAGTTCAAAAAGTAACAAAAGATAATGTTTCTTATGATAAAAATACTCAAATTTTATCTGTAAAAGTTAATACATTATTAGAAAATGAATCATTTATTGTAAGTTTTAAAGCAGTTATTAATGAAAAAGCTGTTTCAGCAAGTGGTGGTATAAGTATTAAGAATATAGCAAGTGTTGTTGGAACTGATGCTGATAATAAACCATTGCCTAAAGAATGGAGTGAAGAAGTTCTTCCAGGATCAAAAGATGATGAAAAAATTATGCCTTTAGATCCTGAACCATACTACCATAAAGTAGGTGAAATGAAGACATCAAAGAATAATAAACTTTATGTTGGAGATTCTATTTTATATACATTAGAAGTGGGAAATAAAAAAGCAGGATCATTATGGGCAGATGTTATTGTGCAAGATCAACTTCCAGAAGGTTTAACACCAGATCTTGAAACATTATGTATTATATTACCAAATGGTAATAAGATTGTACCAGAAGATTATACATATGATTCAAAAAATCATACTTTAACTGTTTATATTGGTGATGTTTATGGATTGGATAAATATAAAGTGGAATTTGAAGCAATTATTAATGAAAAAGCATTAGATAGTGATATTGGAAATCAAGCTATTGCTTTTGGATATGATCCAGAACACAAACCAGAAAATAAGCCATCATCAAAAGATCCTCTACCTAACGCTGATAGTGAGAGTGGGGTTTTATTTGAGGAAATTGATAAACCTGTTTATCCAAAGAATAGTAGTGGAAAAGTTATTAAAAATGTTTCAATAACAGTGAAACCAAATCAAGATGATGATTTATTAACAGATGTTGCTCCAAGTCAAGTAAAAACTGGAGATATGGTTAATATTGGTTTATGGATAATAATATCTCTATGTTCAATTATTTGTATTGGTTTTGTTTTAAAAAAGAAAACATTGAATTCATTATAAATAGGAAAGAATTGAGTCTATATTGAATAGATTTCAATTCTTTTTTGTATAAAATGTGAATGAGTAAAGAAAATAATTTATAAATATAAAAGAAAGTAACTCTTTTAATTGCTTAATATTCTTATTTGTGGTACCATGAGCAAGTAAAAGAAATAATAATAATTCAACTGGTCATCATGTTATTAGTTAATTGTGTTATCACTTATATACAAAATCTAATAATTTGGTGATTTTTTATATCAGTGCAAGTTCTTCTACAAATAAATAGAAGGAGGTACTAATATGAGTACAGGTAAGGTAAAATGGTTTAATAGTGATAAGGGATATGGATTCCTTAAGGAAGATGCTACAGGTAATGATGTTTTTGTTCATTATTCAGGAATTGCTTCAAGAGGGTTTAAAACTTTAGAGGAAGGCCAAACTGTTAGCTTTGATGTTGAAAAGGGAATGAGAGGATATCAAGCTATTAATGTTAGAATTATTTAAGCACCGAAAGGTGTTTTTTTCTATACATTTTAATTTTACAGATTATTATTTTTAAGATACAATGATGTATATAAGAGGTAATAGGAGAGAAAATATGAGTATTAAAATGATTGCTGTTGATATGGATGGAACATTTTTAAATAATGAAGCAAAATATAATGTTGAAAGATTTCGTTATATCTATTCTTTATTAAAAGAGAGAAATATTCAATTTGTTATTGCAAGTGGTAATCCATGTAGACAATTACAAGGTTTTTTTGAAGAGTGGAAAGATGAACTTATTTTTATTGCAGAGAATGGAGGATATATTGTTGATAAGAATGAGGAAATTTATGAAGCATATATTGATATGTCAGATGCTCAAGTTATTATTGATGCTTTGAAAAAAATGCCAGAAGTATTATCTTGGGTGTGTACTAAGGATCAATCTTATACATTAGATACTATTTCAGATGATTATTATGAAATGTTTTTACCTTATTTTCCAGGAGTTAAAAAGGTTCAAGATTTTTCATTAGTTAATCATAAATTAGTTAAGTTTGCATTATATTTACCATTAAAAAATGTAGAAAAAGTTATTCATTACTTAAAAGAAGTTACTAGTTCTCAGATATGTGTTGTAGATAGTGGACATTATTGTGTAGATTTAATTCCAAATCATGTTAATAAAGGTGAAGCTATAAAAAAACTTATGAAAAAATATAATCTTAAAAAAAACGAAATAATGGCATTTGGAGATGCATATAATGATGAAGCAATGTTAAAAGTTGTTCAATATGGATATGCTATGGAAAATGCTAGTGATGATTTTAAAAATATGTTTGATTATATAGCACCAAGTCATAATAAAGAAGGTGTATTAGAAGTGATTGAAAATTATCTTTTAACAGGGAAGTTTTTAAATTTAAAATAGATGATAGAAAAGAATCTATCATTTTTTATTTGAGTGTATAAAAAAGAAAATTTTTAATTTATTGACAATAAAATTTATGTGTTTTACCATGAAGAAGAGGAAGGCCTTGCTCAGAAAAGGAGCAAATAAAATGTATCATTCAAGATTTAAAAAGAGTCATTATGAAGCTGGTTTTCATTATGGACAAATGTTATTAAAAAATAATAAAAGAATTGATGATAATCATACTTTTGTTATATCTCAAAAAAGAAAAGACTTTGCTGAAAAATGCTTACCTTATTATCAACAATTTTATCCTGAAATATTAGATGAGATAAGAGGTTTAGCAGATGGACAACAGATATCTTATGAAAATATGTATACTTTTTTATTGAGTATGTATTGTTTTGAATTTAATAATAAGTGTACATGTTTTGCATTTCAAACCAAAAATGAAATTCTTTTAGGGAGAAATAGTGATTTTCTAGTGGAATTAGAAAAGTTATATATGAATTGTTTATATAGTTTAGATGATGTCTATGCTTTTAATGGAAATACAACTGCATTTATTGAAATAGAAGATGGCGTAAATGAATATGGTTTAGCAATAGGATTAACTTTTATATATCCATATATAGTTCAACCAGGATTGAACGCAGGAATGTTAGTTAGATTTTTATTAGAAAAGTGTCAAACAGTTAATGAAGCAATTTCTTATTTAAAAAAATTACCAATAGCTTCATCTCAAACATTAACAATGATTGATAAACAAGGAGATATGGTTATTGTTGAATGTAGTCCTCAACATGTCATTCTTATTTATCCAAATGAAAAAGAAAACTTTATTGTTACGACTAATCATTTTCACTCACAAGAAATGAAAATTTATAGAAACATAGATATTGATAATTGGAAATCTGATATAAGATATGAAGTGGCATATCAAGCATTAAAGAATAATCAACAATTATATTCAGTAGAGTTTGCAAAAGATGTATTAAAGGGTAAATATGGTTTTATGTGTCAATATGATCGAAAGAGAGGAGCAGATACAGTATGGTCTGTTATTTATGATGTTAAAAATAATAAAATATTAAGATCAGAGGGTAATCCATCACGAAAAAAATACAAAGAGGATAAGAGATTTAATTGGAAATAGTAAGTTAATAATAGTAGATATAAAAAGGTTATATTTATTATATAGATAAATACTTTTATAGGAGAAGAAGTATGGAAATATTAGATATTGTAGATGAAAAAGGAAATCCTGTTGGTAAAACAATAGAAAGAGAAATAGCTCACCAACAAGGAATATTGCATCGAACAGCTCATGTATGGTTATTAAGAAAAAAACAACAAAAAATACAAATATTATTACAAAAAAGAAGTCATCTTAAAGATTCGTTTCCAGATTGTTATGATATATCTAGTGCTGGACATATTCCAACAGGTGTTGATTTTATTCCTTCTGCAATACGTGAATTAAAAGAAGAATTAGGATATTGTGCTCAAGAAAAAGATTTTATTTATTGTGGGACAAGAAGAATTCAATTTAAAGGAATATTTCATAATAAAGCTTTTTATGATAATCAAGTGAGTCATGTTTATATATTATGGGTGAATCAAGATGAAGAAAATTTTACATTACAAAAAGAAGAAGTATCTCAAATTAAATGGTTTGATTTTGATGATTGTATAGATAAAGTTAAACATAATCTTATAAAACATTGTATTTATTTAGAAGAATTAGAAATTGTCAAGAAAGGAATTCAAAATGATTAAAGAAATAGTTAAAGATCAATTTATATTAAGTCAAAAATCAATATCAGCAACACAAGAAGATTTAAGCATTGTTGAAGATTTATTAGATACGATAAAGGCATATAATCATCATTGTGTTGGTATGGCTGCAAATATGATTGGAGAATTAAAAAGAATAATGGTTGTTAATGATGAAGGAAAATATCTTGTTGTAATTAATCCAATTATTTTAAAGCAATCAGGACAATACTATCATGTTGAAGAAGGATGTTTATGTCATGAAGGGGTAAGGACAACACAAAGATATGAAAAAATAAAGGTTGAATATTTAGATGAAAAATTCAAAAAAAAGATAAAAACATTTATAGGATTGACAGCACAAATTATTCAACATGAAATAGATCATTTTGAAGGTATACTCATTTAAATAAATGGTTGACTTATATACAAGAAAAATATATTATATAAATAATCAAAAAACGTTGATAGAGACAGTAGAATAAGAATGAAAATCATAGCGATCCAAAGATAGTGAAAGTTTGGAATGAGTAATTTTTATTTGAATATCACTCTTGAGTTGTCGTCTGAAAGAAAAGAGTAAGATGGATCGGAATTCTCCGTTATCAGAATAGCATATGATGGTATGTGAAACAGGTGGTATTATGATGGCTAAACTTTCATCCTTGTTTCAGGTGGAAGTTTTTTCTTATATCCGTTTTTTGAGAAAGGAGGAGAAAAAATGAATGAAACAATTAAAGAATTAATTCAGCAAGCAGATTTAGCAATCAAAGAAGAAAGGTTTGATGATTTAATGTCATTTTATAGTGAAGATGCAGTTCTTGTTGTTAAACCTGGATTAGAAGCAAAGGGGAAAGATAATATAAAGAAAGCATTTATAAAGATTGCTGAATACTTTAAAAATAGTGTTGTTCCCACTCAAGGAAAAATGATGATGATTGAAGCTGGAGATACAGTCCTTGTATTATCTCAAACATTATTAGATTCTAATAACAAAGAAGAATCAGAGTATAGTATGGATAGAAGAGCAACCTATGTTTATAAAAAAGTCAATGGACAATGGTTATGTGTTATTGATAATTCATATGGAATAACTTTATTAGATTAATAAAAAGGTAATAGAAACTCAAGATGTATGTCTTGGGTTTTTATTTAATAGGAACTAATACATTGCAGAATTAAGAGCAATAAAATATCAAATAATATTTGAAATGGTATAATAAATAGTGAGGATAATTTGCTACTGTTGATATACCAAAAGAAGTTATTATTTAAAGATTATCCATATAACCATATAATAAATCAATAAAAATATTAGCCATATCCTCTTCAGATTCTTCAAGATTATTGTGGATCCATTCAATAATCACTCCAATGCTTGCTGCTGAAAAGAAAGCAGATTGATATCTATTATTTTCATTGAGTTTATAACTACATATATTTTTAGTTGTATTTTGATTAGCTTGTTGATAAAGTAAATGTAAAAGTTTATTCTTTTTTAATGAGAGAAAGAATATTTTATTTTCCTTAATAAGAGAAAACTTTTCTATAAGAAATGCTTTTAAGTGATGAGGAGAATAAGGATTTTCTTCTTTTTTTGATTCATCAAAAAGAAAATCAATGTAATAATTAATAACATCTTCCTTATCATCAAAATTACGATAGAAGCTTGAACGACTAACACCAGCTTTATTGACAATTTCTAAGATTGTAATATCTGATAGTATTTTTGTTTCCATGATTTGAATAAGTGCTAAAGCAATAGCTTCTTTTACAGATTCATGATAAGTTATATAATTTTGCATGAAACAAAACACCCTCCTTTGTTTCAGTTTGATGAGTATATCTTTACTCTTGACTATATTGATTTATAATAAAGGCAGATATTTCAATAATAATTATAAAGGAAGGGATAATGAAATGAAAGATTATTTTGGATATGTAGGTAAGATTTGTGTTATTACAGGAGCTGCTAGTGGAATGGGTAAAGCAGCAACAGAAATGTTAGTAGATTTAGGTGCAAGAGTTTATGCATTAGATTGGACAGATGTAAATATTGATGGAATAGAAAAGTATATTCATACTGATTTAAGTCAAAAAGAATCAATTAATCAGGCTTTTCAAGAAATACCAAATCATATAGATTCTTTCTTTGGCATTGCTGGAGTTTCTGGAGCAAAATGTGATTTTATTACAACAACAAAGATTGATTTGATTTCTAATAAATATATTTGTGAAGAAATTTTAGCTAACAGAATGAGTGAAGGAGGTAGTATAGCATTCATGACTTCTACTGGAGGAATTGGATGGGAAAAAGAAGGAAATAAAAAAGTTTATTTACCAGTATTAGAAGCAAAAGGTTGGGAAGCAACAGTTGAAGTATTAGAAAAATCAATTCTTAGTCAATTGCCAGGAACATTAGGATATCCCTTCTCTAAACTAGCTATGAACTATTATGTTGCCAAACTTCAAAAAGAATTTTCTTCAAAAGGAATAAGAGTCAATGCAGTATTGCCAGGATCTACAGATACAGGTTTGAAAGATGAGTTCACAAATATGGCAGGAGGAGAAGAAGAGTTATTAAAACATTGTGGTTATGCACATAGATTAGCTCAATCTCAAGAAATGGGAAAACCAATTGTTTTCCTAAATAGTGATATGGCCTCTTATATATCTGGGGAACTTATGATTGTAGATTATGGCTCAACAATAGAAGAAACAGCTCAAATTAAAGAGGCTGCAGCAACTATAGATTTATCTGCTTTATTAGAACATATTGCAAATATGAAAGGTTAATTACAATATAGAATCAATCATCAGGTTATTATTTTTCATAACTGATGATTTTTTTGTATAAATAAGCTAGAATAGCAATAATTTTTAAGATAAAATAAAAGTATAAGTAAGAATATAGGAGATATAATATGTATCAGTATGAATATGAAAAAATAAGTGTGCATGCGACAGGGGTGAGTATTACTGAATATAAAACAAAAAATTATAAAAATAAGATTGAACAGAGAGCAAAAGAAGGCTGGAGATATGTGGGATATATTCCAATATTACAAAGAGGTAATGGCTATATTGAAGAAATAGATTTAGTTTTTGAAAAAGAAGGATAAAAAAATGTGTGGACAATATTATTGTGATTCATCAACATTTTCTTTTTTGGAAGACGAAGAAGTTAAAATGTCCCCAGGACAAAGTATACCTGTATTACTTTATTTCAATAATAAGATAGTGATAACAAAGCTTAGATGGGGATATTCTTTATTGATGAATAAAGAACTTATTATCAATGCAAGATGTGAAACATTGTTTGATAAAAAGATTTTTCAAAATGATATAAGAGAAAGAAGGTGTCTTATACCAGCCAAAGGATTTTATCAAAAAGATACAAACCAAAATAGAATAAGTTTTGAATCACAACAACATCAAACAATATATTTTGCTGGTATTTATCATAATAATGAAGTTGTTATTATTACAACAAAAGCAAATGGTGTTATGAGAACTGTTCATAATAGAATGCCTTTGATGATACCTAAAGAGAAAGCTTATCAATGGTTAATAGATGGAGAAGCATATAAAGAATTATTAATATTTCAAAATGAAGATTTAAAGATAGTATCTGGACATTTACAACAAACATTATTTGAGTATTAACATATAATATAATGGTGATATAAATATGGTACATCCAATAGCTTTAGATAGTTTAGCAGTCTTATTAGTTGCACCTTTAACAGAGAGTTTAACACCAGATGAATAAGCTATTTTGGGTGCTTTTCTGAATGTTTTTGGAGACTTATTATCGTTAAATAGTGCATATATTTCATATGCTCAATCTCAAAATAATAATGATAATGAGGATAATAATGAATATGATATTATTCAAAAAAGTATTGAAAAGATACAAGATGAACTAGAAAAAGTAAAAACAAAGTAAAAAGATAGTTAGAAAAATATTGAGAGAGCATAAAACTATTTTTTTACATATTATTTTGTTATTATGTTATAAGAACTTTATTTTTAATACTATTGGCAAATGTATAGGGTATAGTATTATAATATTAATAATAAAATTATTTAAAGGAGATATTAAATGTTAGAAGTAGGAATGAAAGCACCAGATTTTCAATTAATGAATCAAGAAGGAAAAGAAGTAAGTTTAAGTGAATACAAAGGTAAAAAGGTGATTTTATATTTTTATCCAAGAGATAATACACCAGGGTGTACAAAGCAAGCATGTGGATTTGCAGAATTATATCCTCAATTTCAAGAAAAAGGAGCAGTTGTTTTAGGTATTAGTAAGGATAGTGTTACATCACATCAAAAATTTAAAGAAAAATATCAACTACCATTTACACTTTTATCTGATCCACAATTACAAGCTATACAAGCTTATGATGTTTGGAAAGAAAAAAATATGTATGGTAAAAAAGTGATGGGTGTTGTAAGAACAACTTATTTGATTGATGAAGAAGGTATGATTGTAAAAGCTTTTGATAAAGTTAAAGCTGCTAATAATCCACAACAAATGTTAGATGAAATATAAAAAAAGATATTGAGAAATATCTTTTTTTATATATAGTTATCAAATATAAATTATGCTATACTTATTTTATAAAGGAATGATGTATATGTTAAAATTAATAGCAATGGATATGGATGGAACTTTATTAAATGATTGCCAACAAATAACTCCATATACTCAAAAAAAACTTATATCTTTACAAGAACAGGGCGTAGCTGTTGTACTTGCTAGTGGAAGAGATATTCAAAGTTTAAAAGAGTATGGTGATATCTTACATTTATCAGATTATCCACAAAGTGGTTACATTTGTTTAAATGGTTTAATGATATGTGATTCTTTAGGAGATATACTTTATACACATAATAAATTAACCTATGAAGAAAGTCTTATATTAGAAGATTTAGCTCATCAGTATCAATTAGATATGATTTTATTTTTTGAAAAAACAATGTTTGTTATTAAATATGGAAATACAGGAATTATTGAACATCATTTTAAAGCTTTTCAAAAATATATGGTACATCACATTCAAGAGATTCCACAACATTATTTTCAAAATTTAAAGAAAATTGCTTTCATTCAAAAAGAAGAAGTGCTTAATCAAATTATACCTTCCTTACAAAATGAAGTAAAAAATCAATTTGATATGTGTAGAGTTGACGTTGATTGGATAGAAATGAATCCATATGGTATTCATAAAGGATTTGCACTTAAACAATATGCACATATAAAAAATATTCCTTTGGAAGAAATTATTGCATTTGGTAATGGTGAAAATGATATAGAAATGTTGAAGATTGCAGGAAAAGGAATAGCAATGGAAAATTCTTTTGAGAATGTTCAAAAGATTGCTGATGATATTTGTGGAAATTGTAATGATGATGGGATTGGTCAATATTTAACAGAAAAGTATGGGTGAAAATATGAAAAAAAGAATTATTGGGTTGACATGTTGTGAAATGGAAGATATAGAGCATCCATCACAAAGAACAAATGAAGATTATATAACTGCTGTTGTTAAATCAGGTGCTGTTCCTCTTTTATTACCTATTTGCGATGATGAAACAGTTATAGAACAACAATTAGAGTGTATTGATGGATTAATTGTTATAGGTGGTGTTGATATCAATCCATTATTTTATCATGATACATATGCTTTTGAACAAGGAACATCTAGTTTAAAAAGAGATATTTATGAAATGAAATTAATAAGAAAATGTAGTGAAAAGAAAATTCCTATATTGGGTATTTGTAGAGGACAACAAATCATAAATGTGGCATTTGGTGGAACGTTATATCAGGATAATAAAATGTTATCCGATAATGTTTTTCAACACCAACAAAAAGAAAAAAAGTATTATCCAATTCATTCTATTCAAATTGAAAAAGATAGTTTTTTATATTCTATTTTTGGAAAAGCGTGTTATGTTAATAGCTTTCATCATCAATCTATTAAAGATTTAGCTAAAAATTTTAATGTTGTTGCAAGGAGTGAAGATCAGATTATTGAAGCTATACAACATCAGTTTTTAGATATTTGGGCAGTTCAATTTCATCCTGAAATGATGATAAGCCAAGATAAAAAAATGCAAGTCATATTTAATAATTTTATAAAGAAATGTGAGGGAAAAGGAAATGTATAAAGCAATTATTTATGATATTGATGGGACATTATTAGATACTTTAAAAATGAATATGATTCCACTTCAAAAGATTATAAAAGAAGAATTAAATGAAGATTGGAGTTATGAAGAAGTTTTAAAATTTGCTCCTTATCCTGGTATGAAAGTTATGGAGGAACTAAATGTTAAGGATAAAGAAAAAACATATGCCAGATGGGTTCAATATGTCAATGAATTTGAAGAAGGGGCAGCACCATATGAAAATGTAGAAAAGGTATTAAAAACATTACATCAAAAACAAGTTAGACAAGCTGTAGTTAGTGCAAAACTTAGAAAACAATATGAAATAGATTTTGTATCAAGAGGATTTGATCAATATATTGAAGTAGAAGTTTTAGCAGATGATACAGATAAACATAAACCCAATCCAGAACCTATTTATTTATGTTTAGAAAAATTAGGGTTAAATAAAGAAGATGTAATTTATATAGGAGATGCTTTATCTGATTATCAAGTTTGTATAAATGCTGGTATTGACTTTGCATATGCTAAATGGGGAAGTGTTAGTAATAAAGGAATAGAAAATCCTACAATTGTATTGGATGAACCATTAGATATATTAAATAAATTATTTAAAAAAAACAAATAATGAATTAGGTTTAAAGAAAATTTTATAAGAAATTTTGTCTTTTTCAAAAAATATAAATAAAAAATATTGACAAATCATTTTAATCCTTGTATCATAAACGCAAGTCAAAAAATAAAATCGTTGATTGAGAAGAGTAATTGATTGAACGCTTTAAGCGAGGTAACATAGAGTGTGAGGTTACTAAGTGGAAGTCAATGAAGCGCACTCATGAGAGTCTGTTGGAAAGTAAAAGTATAACAGAACGTTGCCTGCGTTAAAGGATAGAGTGGTTAAAATGAATATTTTAACAATGAGAGTGGTACCGCGTATATATACGTCTCTAGAATTATCTAGAGGCGTTTTTTTATTAGCGAAGCAAATACCACGTGCTATGCGCGTGGTGAGGTTTTAGCTT